>JBDIBE010000342.1:0-3930 GCA_039812785.1 Thermoanaerobaculia bacterium
GGCGCTCGACCTCGTCGACGAGGCGCGAGCGGTCGATCGCGAGCGCGAACGCCTCGCGGACCCTCCGGTCGGCGAAGCGGCTCCCCTTCCGGCCCGAGAAGCAGAGGAGGCCGACGCCGAGACCCGGGCGCGAGGCGAGGTGCATCCCCTTCTGGCCGCGCGCCCACGGGGTGAACTCGAACGGGAAGCGGACGACGACGTCCGCCCTCCTTTCCACGACCGCGCGGGCTCGTCCCGGGGCGTCCGGAAGGGGGACGACGCGGAACGCGGTGAATGCCGGGCGCGGCCCCCAGTAGCCGTCGAAGGCGCGCCCTTCCAGGATCCCGCGGGCCGCCCCCGAGACGAACTGGTAGGGACCGGTCCCGACGGGCCTCGTGATCGGCGCCATCGGCGTCGAGCGGGGGACGATGGCGACGAAGGCGAGCTTGTTGAGGAGGAGGGGAGAGGGGGCCGAGGTGACGACCTCCACGGTCAGGGGCCCGGCGGCCCTCACCTCGACGACGTTCTGGAGGTAGTGGGCGACCTGCGAGCCG
This sequence comes from Thermoanaerobaculia bacterium, assembly GCA_039812785.1. GTDB lineage: Bacteria > Acidobacteriota > Thermoanaerobaculia > UBA5066 > UBA5066 > UBA5066. Next base: position 534 of record JBDIBE010000342.1, read on the forward strand.
GGGAGCCGAAGGGCGCGCTGGAGGCTCGCGACGACGTCGGGCGCCTCGCACGGGGCGCTGTCGTGGAAGCGGACTCCGCCGCGGAGGGTGAAGCGCCAGACGGTGTCGGACGGGCTCGCCCACGCGGTCGCGAGCTCGGGCTGCAGCTCGAGCTCGGGCCCGAAGGCGACGAGCCGCTCGTAGAAGTGCGAGAGCGCCGAGTGCGTCGACTCCTCGTCGTGCAGGTGCGGGTCGAGGCTGACCGCGGAGGTCACCTGCCCGATGACGACGGCCCCCGGGGGCGGCAAGGCCGGACGCCGACAGCCGGCGACGAGGACCGCCGACGCGAAACCCGCGGCGGCGACTCGAAGGAAGAGCCGATTTTCCGTAGGCCCTGATTCTATCCGCCGGCCGCGTCGGGCGCCCGCCCGCTGCCGAGGTTCGGGGTCAGGCGTGCAATCGTGTATTGTTTGAGACAATACACGATTGCACGCCTGACCCCGCGGCCTCGAGGCCTTGCGGGGCGCCGCCGATTCCCCGGGGCCCGCGCGGCCCCGGCCCTACCCGAGGTACGGGTAGCGCCACTCCGTCGGCGGGACGAAGGTCTCCTTGATCGTCCGCGGGCTGATCCAGCGGAGGAGGTTCAGGCTCGAGCCCGCCTTGTCGTTCGTGCCGCTCATCCGCGCGCCCCCGAACGGCTGCTGGCCGACGACCGCGCCGGTCGGCTTGTCGTTGATGTAGAAGTTGCCGGCCGCGTGCCGCAGGTGGTGGACCATGACGTGCAGGGCGTAGCGGTCCTGGCTGAAGACGGCCCCCGTGAGCGCGTACGGGCTCGTCTCGTCGACGACGTCGAGCATCTCTTCCCACTTCGCCTCGTCGTAGACGTGGATCGTGAGGATCGGCCCGAAGAGCTCGTGGCCCATCGTGTGGTACGAGGGGTCTAACGCCTGGATGATGGTCGGGCGGACGAACCAGCCGACGGAGGAGTCGTACGTCCCGCCCGCGACGATCCTCGCGTCCTTCGACCCCTTCGCCGCGTCGATCGCTTCCTTGTGGTCGTTGAAGGCGGCCTCGTCGATGACGGCGCCCATGAAGTTCGTGAAGTCCCTCGGGTCGCCCATCTTCATCGCCTCGACCTCGGAGACGAGCTCGTCCTTGATCTGCGCCCAGAGGTTCGAGGGGACGTAGGCGCGCGAAGCCGCGCTGCACTTCTGCCCCTGGTACTCGAAGGCGCCGCGGAGGATGGCCGTGACGAGCGCCTTCGGGTCGGCGCTCGGGTGGGCGAAGATGAAGTCCTTGCCCCCCGTCTCCCCGACGAGGCGCGGGTACGAGCGGTACTTCTCGAGGTTCTGCCCCACCGTCCGCCACATCCCGTTGAAGACGCCCGTCGAGCCGGTGAAGTGGATGCCGGCCAGGTCCTGGTGGTTGAGGACGACGTCGCCGATCTCGCGGCCGCTCCCGGGGATCATGTTGATGACGCCGTCGGGCATCCCCGCGTCGCGGTAGAGGCGCATCAGCTGGTGCGCGCTGAAGAGCGCCGTCGAGGCCGGCTTCCAGAGGACGGTGTTCCCGCAGAGGGCGGGCGCCGCGGCGAGGTTGCTGCCGATCGCCGTGAAGTTGAACGGCGAGACGGCGAAGACGAACCCCTCGAGCGGCCGGTGCTCCATGCGGTTCCACATGCCCGGGCCGCTCTCGGGCTGCTCGGTCAGGATCTCGGCGTAGTAGTGGGCGTTGAAGCGGAAGAAGTCGATCGTCTCGCAGGCGCTGTCGATCTCGGCCTGGTGGCAGGTCTTGCTCTGGCCGAGCATCGTCGCGGCGTTCAGGACGTCGCGGTACGGCCCCGCGAGGAGGTCGGCCGCCTTCAGGAAGATGGCGACCCGCTCCTCCCACGGCATCCGCGACCAGAAGTCCTTGGCGCGGTCGGCCGCCTCGATCGCCAGGGCGACCTCCGCGGGGCCGGCGAGGTGGACGTCGGCGAGGACGTGCCGGTGCTCGTGCGGCATGACCGCCTTCGCGATCCTCCCCGTCCGGATCTCCTTCCCGCCGATGACGAGCGGGATCTCGACCCTCTCGGCCGTCATGTCGGCGAGCTTCGTGTGGAGGCTCTCGCGCTCCGGGCTCCCGGGCGCGTAGTCCTTCACCGGCTCGTTCTTCGGGACCGGGACCTTGTAGATGCCGAGCGACATGGGGCCTCCTTGCCGGACGCGCCGGCGCGGGACGGGTCAGATCTCGAGGGTGATCCCCTGGGCGAGCTCGAGGCGGCCGGAGAAGTTGAGGGCGTTCGTCTGGCGGCGCATGTAGGCCTTCCAGGCGTCCGAGCCGCTCTCGCGCCCGCCGCCCGTCTCCTTCTCGCCGCCGAAGGCGCCGCCGATCTCGGCGCCGCTCGTCCCGGTGTTGACGTTCGCGATGCCGCAGTCGCTCCCCTCGGCCGAGAGGAAGAGCTCCGTCTCGCGGAAGTCGTTCGTGACGATCGCGCTCGAGAGCCCCTGCGGGACGGCGTTCTGAATCGCGATCGCTTCCTCGATCGTCCGGTACGTCATGAGGTAGAGGATCGGCGCGAACGTCTCCTCCTTGACGATGGGGAGGTCGGGCGAGACCGCCACGAGGCACGGCGTGACGTAGCAGCCGCCGGCCTTCTCGAGCGGCTCGCCGCCGTAGAGGACCGTCGCCCCCTGCTCCTTCGCCGTCTCGATCGCCTTCAGCATGGTCGCCACCGCGTCCCGGTCGACGAGCGGACCCATGAGCGTGTCGTAGGCGAGCGGGTCGCCGATCGTCGTCTCGCCGTAGAGCGCCTTGAGGCGCTCTACGAACTTCTCGTAGACCGACTCGTGGAGGATCACGCGGCGGGTCGAGGTGCAGCGCTGGCCCGATGTGCCGATCGCCCCGAAGTAGACGGCGCGGATCGCGATGTCGAGGTCGGCCTTGTCGCTCACGATGACCGCGTTGTTCCCGCCGAGCTCGAGGATGAGCCGCCCGAAGCGCTCCTGGACGAGCTTGCCGACGTGGCGGCCGCCGGGGACGGAGCCGGTGTAGGAGACGAGGGCGACGCGCGGGTCGGTGTTGATGAGGTCGCCGATGTCGCTCCCGCGGCCGATCGTGAGCGAGCACACGCCTGGGTCGTAGCCGAAGCGCTCGAGTGCGCGCCGGGCGATCTTCGTCACGGCGATCGCCGTGAGCGGCGTCTTGCTCGAGGGCTTCCAGAGCACCGTGTCGCCAGAGACGAGGGCGAGCGCGGCGTTCCAGCTCCAGACGGCGACCGGGAAGTTGAAGGCGGTGATGACGCCGACGACGCCGAGCGGGTGCCACTGCTCCTGGAGGCGGTGCTGCCGCCGCTCGCTCGGCATCGTGAGGCCGTAGAGCTGGCGGGAGAGGCCGACGGCGAAGTCGCAGATGTCGATCATCTCCTGCACCTCGCCGA
>JBDIBE010000343.1:0-3910 GCA_039812785.1 Thermoanaerobaculia bacterium
CGCTGTGCCGCTTCACGAGGTTGAACTGCTGGAAGATCATCCCGACCTCGCGCCGGAGCGCGCGCAGCTCGGCTCCCTCGGCCTTCGTCACGTCGCGGCCGAAGATCGAGACCCGCCCCTCAGTCGGGTCGACGAGGCGGTTGATGCAGCGCAGGAGCGTCGACTTCCCCGAGCCCGAGAGGCCGAGGACGGCGAGGAACTCCCCCTCGCGGACCTCGAGGGAGACGTCGTCGAGGGCCTTGATCCCGTCGGGCCAGACCTTCGAGAGCTTCTCGACGGAGACGGCGACGGACGGGGTCACTTCTTCCCCTCGCGCTTCTTCCTGAGCTTCTCCTCCTCGGCCTCGAGGAGCTGGACGGCGCTGACGCCTGTCGCCTTGAGGGCCGAGCGGAAGCCGTCGAAGGTCGCGTCGTCGCACGGCTTGGCGGCGACGGCGGCGACGAGGTCGAGGTAGGCGCGAAGCCCCTCCGGGGTCGCGATGAACTTCTGGAGCGAGCGCTCGAACCGGTCCCACGTCGCCTTCGGGAAGCCGCGCCTCACGCAGCAGACGTCGTTCGGGATCGGGTCCGTCAGGGCGAGGACGCGGACCTCGTCGAGGAAGGCGAGGCGCCCCTCGTCCGTCGGGAGGCGCTTCATGAGGAGATGCCGGGCGTCGGCGACGAAGGTGTGCTCGACCTCGTTCACCTTTCCGGGCGGCGAGTAGAACGAGGACCCCCCCGCGACCTTGCCGTCGGCGACGGCCTGGACGACGTTCGCGTGGCCCCCGGCGAAGTAGACGTGGCCGAGCTTCACCGAGGCCGCGTTCAGGAGGTTCAGCGGGAAGATGTAGCCCGACGTGGAGGTGGCGTCCGAGAAGGCGAACGGGCGGCCGTTCAGGTCCTCGAGCCGCGTCACCCCCGAGTCGGTCCGCGTCATCACCGAGCCGTAGTAGACCGTCACCCGCTCGAGGGCGGGCCGCGCGGTCTTGAAGACGATCCGCGTCTTCTCGAGCGTCCCGGGCCGCTCGTATTCGACGACCTTCCGCCCCTCGCCGACGAAGTCCTTCGGGCCGGAGAAGACCCAGCTCGAGGCGGCGGCGTCGACGGCGTCGGCCCGGTCGAGGAGCTGCAGGACGGCGTCCCGGTCGTCCGTTGCGGGGACCTCCCTCCATCCCGGCGCCCACCGGTCGAGCTCGGGGACGAGCGCGGCGCGGAGCTCGGGAGAGAAGCTCTTCGGGAGGGCGATCCGCTTCCCGGCGAGGTCGGCGAGCTTGCCCGGCTCGGAGGCGCCGGCTCGCGTGACGACCACGGCGTACCGCTCGGCCTCGCGGACGACCTGGAGCCGCGCCTCGGCGCCGTAGCGCGCGTTGGCGACGACGTACGCGAAGGCGGGCACCCAGGCGATGTCGGCCTGGCCGACCCCGAGCGCCTGGACGACGGCCGCATAGCTCGTCGGGACGGCGGAGCGGATGACGATCCCCGAGTCCTTCCTCACGAACTCGGCGAGCTCGTTCCCGCGGCGGGCGAGGGTCCCCTGCTCGACCGAAGGGACGAAGAGCATCCGGATGACCTGCTCCCCTTCCCGCTCGATCCGCGCGCGCCGGACGAGGCCGGCCGCGAAGGCGACGAAGAGGAGCGCCGCGACGAGCCACCCGATCCGCGGCAGGAGCGGCCTTCCGCCCGGCGCCGGGCGGGCCTCCTCCCGGGCGTCTGCTCCTCCCCTCCTCATGCCGGTCGGGGAGTCTAAGGCATCCGGGTGAAGGGGCGCGGATCGCGGGCCGCGCCGTCGCCCGCGACGGGCTCCTCCTCCTTGACTCTTGCCCGACGCGGCGGCTAACGTGCCCGGCCCATGGACAGTCCGCTCGGTCGAACCCTCGAGGCGACGAAGGCCCTCGCCAACCCGGCCCGGCTCCGCATCCTCGCCGCCCTCGAGAAGGGCGAGTGCTGCGTCTGCCAGCTCACCGCGGTCCTCGACCTCGCGCCCTCGACGGTCTCGGCGCACCTCTCCGAGCTGAAGCGCGCGGGGTTCCTCCTCGACCGCAAGGACGGGAAGATCGTCTACTACCGGCTCTCCGAGCGGCCGGAGCTGAAGGCCTTCCTGAAGGCGGCGTACACGGGCCTCCGCGGGGACGAGAGGATCGCGGCCGACCGCGAGTTCCTCGACCGGGTCAAGAGCGTCGACGTCGAGACGTTCTGCTCCGCCGGGCCCCGCTGGAAGCTCCTCCCCGCCTTCCGCGCGGCGAGGCCGAAGAAGCCCCCGGCGCGCCGCGCCTGAAGCCTCGCCCTACCGCCCGGTCCGCGCCGACCAGAGCGTCCGCCCCGCGACGGAGGCGAGGACGATCGCGCCCCCGAGGAGGGCCCAGCCCGAGGGCCGCTCGCCGAGGCCGAGGAAGGCCCAGAGCGGGTTGAAGGTCGGCTCGAGCATCCCGAGGAGCGAGGCCTCCGCCGCGGGGACGACCGAGAGGCCGCGGACGAACAGGATGTAGGCGACCCCCATCTGGACGATCCCGAGGAACGCGACGACGGCGAGCCCCTTCGCGTCGAGCGCGAGGCTCCCCAACGCGAACGGGAGCGCGATCGCGGCGGCGAGGGCGTTGCCGAGGAAGACGGAAGCCATCGCGTCGCGCGACTGGTCGCGCCGGAGGAGAAGGACCGTCAGGCCGAAGAAGACGCCGGAGACGACCCCCATCAGGTTCCCGGCGAGGTGGCCGGCCTCGAGCCGGCCGACGAAGAAGAGGGACATCCCGCCGAGCGCGACGGCGATGGCGACGGCGTCGGCCCTCCGGAACCTCTCCTTCAGCATCCAGGGGCCGAGCGCGAGGACGTAGAAGGGGCCGGTGTACTGGAGGAAGATCGCGTTCGCCGCCGTCGTCCACTTCGTCGCCGTGACGAAGCTCAGGATCATGAGCGCGTAGACGACGGCCGTCGCGATCGACGCCTTCCTCCAGCGCGCGAGCGGCGGACGGAAGACCGCCACGAGGAAGAGGACCGTCAGCGCCGCCCGCCAGAAGACGACGCCGAGGGCGTCGAGCGGCACGAGCTTGATCGCGAGGCCCCCGGTCGACCAGAGGAGCGCCGCCGCCGCGACGAGGAGCCGCCCGGAGCGGGGGGAGGGGGCGCCGTCCATTCAGCCTGCGAGGACGAGGACCGGAACGGTGAGGGCGAGCGCGCGCTCCGGGAGGCAGGTCCCCCCGCCGCAGGCCCGGTAGCGGAGCGAGACCGCGACGGGGTGCTCACCCTGCGCCGCTCCGAGCCTCACGTCGAAGACGAGCGTCACGTCGACGCGCCCCTCGTATCCCGCCTCGGTCGAGCCGTCCTCGTGGCGGACCGTCCCGCGCGGCGGGAGCTCGACCGCGGTGCAGCGGAGGTCGGGGCCGCCCCAGGCCTCCACCGCGAGCGCCTTCTCGCCCGTGAGCGCCCAGCCGTCGGCGAGCTCGACCGCGATCCGGAGCTCGAGGAGCTCGCCCGGCGAGACGCGGTCCGTCGAGAGCGACGCCGAGACGCGGACGGGCCCGGCGTCGGACTCGGGCTGGCGCTCGGGGGCCCCGCCCTCCTCGCCCTCCCCATCGTCGCCGTCCGCGGCGCGCTCCGCCGCCGCGGAGGCGACGAGGCCGCTTCCCCGGAGCTCCTCCCACGCGAGGTGCCACGACTCCGTCCCGTGCGGCGTCCGCTCCATCAGGCCCGAGACCTCCTCGACCGCGGCGAGCGCCTCCGCGGCGAGGACGGGGTCCTTCTCTCTCCGCGCGAGCCGCGAGAGGGCCCGCGCCGCGGCGCCGGGCCCCGAGGGGATCGCCTTGTCGAAGAGGTCGCGCGTCCGCGCCACGAGCGGCTCGTGCCCCTCGCCGGTGAACGTGAAGCCGGGGACGCCCGGCCGGCCGAAGCGGCGACGGAGGCCGTGGACGACCCGCCGCGCCTCGGCGGCCCAGCGGCGG
>JBDIBE010000344.1:0-3878 GCA_039812785.1 Thermoanaerobaculia bacterium
GGCGTCCCCTTCACCTCCGAGACCGACTCGGAGGTCATCGCCCAGGCGATCGGCGCCGCGCGCGCCGCCGCGCCGGGCAAGCCGTTCGGCGAGGTCGTGAGGAGCGTCCTCTCGCGGATGAGCGGGATGTACGCCGTCGTCGTCCTCTCGGCCGACGAGCCGCACGTCCTCTATGTCGCCAAGAGCGGACCGCCGATCGTCCTCGGCCTCGGCTCGGCCGAGAACCTCGTCGCCTCCGACGCGACGGCGCTCCTCCCCCACACGCGCGACCTCGTCTTCCTCGAGGACGGCGACTTCGTCCGGCTGACCGCGACTTCCGTGGAGGCGACGGACCTCGACGGGGCGCCCCGGAGCCGACCTGCGCGGCGCGTCCCGTGGGACGCCGTCGCGGCCGAGAAGGGGGGCTACCCCCACTTCATGGCGAAGGAGATCGCCGAGCAGCCGACGGTCGTCGTCGAGACGGTGGGGCACAAGCTCTCGCTCGAGACCGGGCGTTTCTCCGAGGACGCGATGGGGGTCTCCCCGAAGCTCCTCGCCGACGTCGACCGGATCGTGATCGTCGCCTGCGGCACGAGCTGGCACGCGGGGCTCGTCGGGAAGTTCCTCCTCGAGGAGGTCGCCCGCGTCCCGGTCGAGGTCGACTACTCCTCCGAGTTCCGCTACCGGAAGAACCTCGTCGGAGAGCGAACGCTCGTCCTCGGCATCTCGCAGTCGGGGGAGACGGCCGACACCGTCGCCGCCCTGACCGACGCGAAGAGGGCTCTCGCGCCGACGGTCGGCGTCGTCAACGTCCCCGGCTCGGCGATCGCGCGCCTCGTCGACGGCGTCCTCGCGACGCACGCGGGGCCGGAGATCGGCGTCGCCTCGACGAAGGCCTTCACGACGCAGCTCGTCGCCCTCGCCCTCCTCGCGTACTACGCCCGCGAGGCGCGCGGCCTCGGCCGCCTCGAGCCGGGCGACCCGTTCCTCGACGGCCTCGCGCACCTCCCGGTCGCGCTCCAGCAGGCGCTCGCCCTCGAGCCGAGGATCGAGAAGCTCTCCCGGTCGCTCGCCCACGCCCGAGACGTCCTCTTCCTCGGGCGCGGCGCGCACTACCCAGTCGCCCTCGAGGGGGCGCTCAAGCTGAAGGAGATCTCCTACATCCACGCCGAGGGGTACCCGGCGGCGGAGATGAAGCACGGCCCGATCGCCCTCGTCGTCGAGGCGCTCGCCGTCGTCGCCCTCGCGCCGCGGGACGCGCTCTACGACAAGGTCGCCTCGAACCTCCGCGAGGTGAAGGCGCGCGAGGGGAGGCTCGTCGCCCTCGTATCGCCCGGCGACGAGGACGTCGCGACGTTCGCCGACGAGACGCTGGAGGTCCCGGCGATCCACCCGGCGCTCCAGCCGATCGTCTCCGTCGTCCCGCTCCAGCTCCTCGCCTACCACGTGGCGCGGCGGCGCGGCTGCGACGTCGACCAGCCGCGAAACCTGGCGAAGTCGGTGACCGTCGAGTAGTCCACCGGCGAGCAGGGGGCGCGGTATCCTCCGCGTCCCTTGCTGAACGTCCGCGAGAAAGACCTCCTCGACGGCCTCAACCCGGAGCAGGCGGCCGCCGTCTCCGCCGGGCCGGGGCCCCTCCTCGTCCTCGCCGGCGCCGGGTCGGGGAAGACCCGCGTCCTGACCCGCCGGATGGCGTGGCTCGTCGCGCACGGCACGCCGGAGCCGGCGATCGTCGCCCTCACCTTCACGAACAAGGCCGCCGGCGAGATGAAGGAGCGCGTCGCGCAACTCCTCGGCTCGGAGAGGCCCCGCTCCTTCGTCGGGACCTTCCACTCCTACGGCGTGCGCCTCCTCCGCCGCTTCTCCGCCGAGGCGGGCCTTCAGCCCGGGTTCGTCGTCTTCGACGCCGACGACCAGCTCGCCGTATTCAGGCAGGCGCTCAAGGCCGCGGGGATCTCCGACAAGGCGCTCACCCCGAAGGCCGTCGCCTCGAAGATCTCGCGGGCCCGAAACGCCGGCTGGAGCCGCGACGAGTACCCGAGGCGCTTCGGCGACTTCGTCGGGACCCGCCTCGCCGACCTCCACGCCGCGTACGAGAAGGAGCTCCGAAAGGCGAACGCGGTCGACTTCGACGACCTCCTCGTCCGCACCTCGAAGCTCCTCTCGGGGAACGCGGAGGTCCTCGCGCTCCTCCGGAGGAGCGTGACGCAGCTCCTCGTCGACGAGTACCAGGACACGAACGGCGCACAGGACGAGATCGTCAAGCTCCTCGCCGGGGAGGCGGCGAACGTCTTCGCCGTCGGCGACGAGGACCAGTCGATCTACCGCTGGCGGGGGGCCGACGTCTCGAACATCCTCGAGTTCACGCGGCACTTCCCGGAGGCCCGGACGATCCGGCTCGAGCGGAACTACCGCTCGACGGCGCCGATCCTCGAGGCCGCCGGGGCGGTCGTCGCCGAGAACCGCCGCCGGCTCGGGAAGACGCTGAAGGCGACGAAGCCCGGCGGCGAGCCGGTGACGCTTCTCGTCCTCCCCGAGGAGCGCGACGAGGCGCGCGAGGTCGTCGAGCGGATCTCGCGGCTGAAGTCGATCAAGCCGGGAGCCGAGGTCGCCGTCCTCTTCCGGACGAACGCGCAGTCGCGCCCGTTCGAGGACGAGCTCGTCAGGAACCGGATGCCCTACCTCCTCGTCGGGGGGACGCGCTTCTACGAGCGGGCCGAGGTGAAGGACGCGCTCGCCTACCTGCGGCTCCTCAGGAACCCCGACGACGACGTCTCGTTCCGACGCGTCGTGAACGTCCCGGCGCGCGGGGTCGGGGCGACGACGCTCGAGGGGGTCGCGGCCGCGGCCGCCGAGCGGGGGTGCTCGCTCTTCGCCGTCCTCTCGTCGCTCCCTGACGGCCTGACCGAGAGGGCGAAGAAGGCGCTCGTCGAGTTCCGCGACCTCGTCGGCTCGCTCCGCGAGGGCTTCGCGAGCGAGGAGACGGGGGCGGGCGCCGCCGTCGCGGCCGTCCTGACGGGGACCGGTCTCCTCGCCCTCTACGAGGGGTCGGAGGACCCGCAGGACGAGGCGCGGCGCGAGAACCTCGACGAGCTCCTCGCCGCGGCGCGCGAGCACGAGCGCGCCGGGCTCGAGGACGAGGGGGACCGCTCCCTCTCGGGCTTCCTCGACGCCGTCACGCTCCGCTCCGACGCGGACGACGTCGACGAGCGGAAGGGGACCGTCCTGATGACGCTCCACGCCGCGAAGGGGCTCGAGTTCGACGAGGTCTTCCTCGCCGGGATGGAGGACGGGTCGCTCCCGCACTTCTCCTCGCGCGAGGACGAGGACGAGCTCGAGGAGGAGCGGCGCCTCGCCTACGTCGGGATGACTCGGGCGCGGGAGAGGCTGACGCTCTCTCGCGTCCTCCGGCGGATGGTCCACGGCGAGTGGACGAGCCGCGACCCGTCGCCGTTCCTCGACGCGATCCCGGCGAGGACGCTCGCCGTCGTCGACCGGACGTTCGCGGCGGGCGGCGGAGGCGGGCTGCGGTTCGGCGCGACCGAGCGCGGCGGGAGCCTCTTCCCCGACTACGAGGGGGAGTCGCAGGAGACGTTCGCGCCGCAGCGCTCCGCGGCGCGGCCGGGGTTCCGCCCCCAGGCGCGCCCTTCGAAGCCGCCGATCCCGACGATGCGCAGGACGCCGCCTCCGCCGACCGCCTCGGGCTTCCGGCGCGGCGGGCGCGTGCGGCACCCGGAGTACGGGGTCGGCGTTGTCCTCCTCGTCGAGGGGTCGGGCGACCAGGAGAAGCTGACGGTCTACTTCGACCGCGCGGGGCGGAAGAAGTTCGTCGCGCGCTTCTCGAACCTCTCGCCGGCCTGACGCGCCGCGGCTCGCTGCGGCGCGACGGACGCCGGGCC
>JBDIBE010000345.1:0-3878 GCA_039812785.1 Thermoanaerobaculia bacterium
TCCCTCGTCCTGACGGCCGAGGCGGCCTCGGCGTTCGACGACCTCGTCCTCGACGGCCGCGTGAAGACACTCGTGCGCCAGACGGCGGACGCCTGGCCGAACGTCCTCCGGCAGGGGCGGCTCCTCGCCGCCGTCGACTACCTCCGCGCGCAGCGGGCGAGGACGCTCCTGATGCGGGAGATGGAGGAGCGCCTCGCCGGCGTCGACCTCTTCGTCGCCCCGACGTACGGCGGGAGCGCCCTCCTCCTGACGAACCTGACCGGGCACCCGAGCGTCGTCGTCCCGAACGGGTTCCGCCTCTCCGACGGGACGCCGACGAGCGTGACGTTCACCGGGAGGCTCTTCGGCGAGGCCGACCTCCTCGCCGTGGCCGACCTCTACCAGCGGGCGACCGACTTCCACGTGCGCCGCCCGCGGATCCCGGACGCCCCTCCGCGGGAGGGGTGATTCCTCCTCGCGCGCGGGGCCGCTGCCGCGGGAGAATCCGCGGGATGCTCCGTCGCGGGACCCTCGCCCCGGGCGTCCTCTCCGCGCTCCTCGTCGTCGCGGGGAGCGCGGCGGCGCTCGACCCGTCGACGCCCCTGGGGCAGTACGGCCTCGACGCGTGGCAGGAGGGGCTCCCGCAGAACAGCGTCCACGCGATCCTCCAGACGCGCGACGGCTACCTCTGGTTCGGGACGTACGAGGGGCTCGTACGTTGGAACGGCGTCACCTTCGTCGTCAGCGACACGCGGAACACGGCGGCGCTGAAGAGCAACAGCGTCTGGTCGCTCCTCGAGGACCGCCTCGGGACGCTCTGGGTCGGGACGCTCGGCGGCGGCGTCGTCCGTTCGCGCGGCGGGGTCTTCGCCCGCTACGGCGAGCGCGAGGGGCTCCCCTCGGAGTACGCCTGGGCCCTCGCCGAGGACGCGGGCGGGACGCTGTGGGCCGGGACGGACCGCGGCCTCGCCCGCTTCGACGGGACGACGTTCCGCGAGGTCGCCCTCCCGCCGCCGCTCGAGCGGCCGTCGGTGCGGAGCCTCGCGGCCGACTCGAAGGGAGGCCTCTTCGTCGGGACGGCGTCCGACGGCCTCCTCCACTGGGACGGCAAGGAGGCTCGGCGCCTCTACCCGGCCTCCGGTCGCCCGCCGGGGGCCGTCTACGCGCTCGCGCCCGCCCCCGGGGGCGTCGTCGCGGCCTTCTACGGCATCGGCCTCGTCGAGGCGGGCGAGGACGGCGCGGTGCGGGTCCGCGGGACGTCCGACGGCCTCCCGAGCCCCCTCGTCTGGTCGCTCCATCGCGACCGCTCCGGAGCGCTCTGGGTCGGAAGCGACGGCGCCGGGCTCGTCCGGGTCTCGCGCGACAGGGTGGAACGGCTCGGCGTGGCCGAGGGGCTCTCGCACTCGTTCGTCCGCTCGATCGCCGAGGACCGCGAGGGGAGCGTCTGGATCGGCACGAACGGCGGGCTGAACCGGCTGCGCGACCGGAAGGTCGTCGTCTACGGCGAGCGCGAGGGGATTCCCGACGCGAACGTCCGCTCGATGGCGAGGACGACGGACGGCCGGCTCTGGGTCGGGACGGACTCCGACGGCATCGCGGTCCTCCGGGACGGGCGCTTCGTCGTCCCGCCCGAGGCGGCGCCGCTCCGCGGCGTCGCGGTCCGGTCGCTCGTCGCCGGCCCCGCGGGCGAGCTCTGGATCGGGACGAACGGCTCCGGCCTCGTCCGCCTCGCCGGCGGGCGGCTCACGCGGCTGACGCGGAAGGACGGCCTCCCGTCCGACGTCGTCTACTCCGTCGCCCTCGACGCACGGGGAGGCGTGTGGGCCGGGACGTACGGCGCCGGGGCCGCCCGCTGGGACGGCCGCCGCTTCACGGTCCTCGACCGCTCGCGGGGGCTCCCGCGCGACGTCGTCCGCTGCATCCTCGCCACGCGCGACGGGGCGACGTGGCTCGGCACCGACGCCGGGGGGATTGCCCGGCTGAAGGACGGCGTCCTGACCGTCCTCGACTCGCGCCACGGCCTCGCGAGCGACGTCGTCTTCTCCCTCCACGAGGACGTCGAGGGGCTCCTCTGGATCGGGACGGCAGGCGGGCTCTCCCTCCTGCGGCGCGACGGGAGCCTGCGCTCCCTCGGGCCCGACGACGGGCTCCCCGACGAGAAGGTCTTCGAGATCCTCGAGGGGGGCGCGGGCGAGCTCTGGATGAGCTCGAACCGCGGCATCTTCCGCGTCCCGCGCGAGGAGCTCCTCGCGCGGATCGAGGGGCGCCGGGGCCCCGTCTCGTCGCTGATGCTCGGGCGCGCCGACGGGATGCCGATCGCGCAGTGCAACGGAGCCTCGTCGCCGGCCGGCCTGCGCGACGCGGACGGCCGCCTCTGGTTCCCGACGCTCCGCGGCCTCGTCGGGATCGACCCGGCGCGGCTCCGGTCGAACACGACGGTGCCGCCCGTCGTCATCGACAGGGTCCTCGCCGACGGGCGCCCCGTCGTCGGCGCCCCGCCGGTCGAGCTCCCGCCGCGCACGGGGAAGATCGAGATCCACTACGACGGCCTCAGCTTCCAGGCGCCCGAGCGGGTCCGCTTCCGGTACCGCCTCGAGGGGTTCGAGCCGGCCTGGGTCGACGCCGGGACCCGCCGGTCGGCCTTCTACACCGCGCTCCCGCCGGGCGATTTCGTCTTCCGCGTCGTCGCCGCGAACAACGACGGCCTCTGGAACGAGACGGGGGCGCGCTTCGCGTTCCGGATCCGCCCCGGGCTCCACCAGAGGCTCGGCTTCCGGCTCGCCGTCGCGGCCCTCGTCCTCGTCGCCGTCGGGACGGGCTACGCGCTCCGGGTGCGGGGCCTGCGGGCCCGGCAGACGGAGCTGCAGCGGCTCGTCGACGAGAGGACGCGGAGCCTCGTCGCCGAGATCCAGCGGGCCGAGGAGCTGCGGCGCCAGTCGGACGGCGCGCTGCGCGAGGCGGCGGAGGCGAACCGGGCCAAGAGCCGCTTCCTCGCGCACATGAGCCACGAGCTCCGGACCCCGCTGAACGCGATCCTCGGCTACGCCGAGATCCTCGCCGAGGAGCCGGATGTCGCCTCGAGCCCGCGCGCCCTCGAGGACGTCGCCAAGATCCGCGCCGCGGGCGGGCACCTGCTCCAGCTCATCGGCGACCTCCTCGACCTCTCGAAGATCGAGGCGGGCCGGATGGAGGTCGTCGCCGAGCCGTTCGAGGTCGCGGCGGTCGTCGAGGAGGTCGCGAGGACCGTCCGGCAGCTCGTCGAGTCGAACCGCAACGCCCTCGTCGTCGACGTCGACCCCGCGGCGGGGCGGATGACCTCCGACGCCTTCCGTCTGAAGCAGATCCTCTTCAACCTCCTGTCGAACGCGGGGAAGTTCACGGAGGAGGGGACGGTGACGCTCGAGGTCCGGCGGGAGCGGAGGAAGGACGCGGCCGTCCTCGTCTTCCGCGTCGCGGACACCGGCATCGGCATGAGCGCCGAGCAGCTCGAGCGCGTCTTCACCCCGTTCGTCCAGGGCGACGCGTCCCTGACCCGGCGATTCGGCGGGACGGGCCTCGGGCTCGCCCTCTCGCAGCACCTCGCGCGCCTCATGGGGGGCGGGGTCTCCGTGACGAGCGCCGAACGGCGGGGGACGACCTTCACCGTCGAGCTCCCCGCGGAGGCGCCGGCGCCCCGGCCGTCGTGACGCCCGTCACTTCCGCGCCGCGGGCGTAAACGACCCCGCGGCCCCGCGCGTCGGTACGTGCAACCCACCGAGAGCGGCGCCGGAACGGAACGGACCGTCGCCGCGGAGAACGGAACGGGAAAAGGAGCCCGAAGATGAAGCACTCCCTCCGGACGACCCTCGTCCCCGTCGCGGCGGCGCTCGCCCTCGCCCTCGTCGCGACGCCCCTCCTCG
>JBDIBE010000346.1:0-3867 GCA_039812785.1 Thermoanaerobaculia bacterium
TCCCCCCGACGAAGGCGCCCCGGGCGGCCCCGACGCCGCCGAACGCCGCGGCCGACGTCTCGGTCGGCTACGTCCTCGTGCCGTTCGTCGTGACCGACCGGAAGGGGCGCCCGGTCCCGGGCCTGAAGAAGGAGGACGTCACGCTCCTCTCCGACGGCGTCCCCGTCGCCTACGACCTCTTCGAGGGGAGCGCCGACGCGCCGGTCTCTTACGCCGTCCTCCTCGACGGCTCCGGCTCGATGGGCCTCGCCGGGAAGATGGAGGGAGCGCGCTCGGCGATCGAGGCGCTCGTGGCGATGCGCGTCCCCGGCGACGACTACGCCCTCTTCGTCTTCGCGGAGGGGGAGGTCCGGGAGGTCGTCCCGTTCACGGAGGACGGCGGCCGCGTCGTCATGGCGGCGCGCGACGTGAAGCCCTGGGGGAAGACCGCGTTCCGCGACGCCCTCGCCGTCATGCCGGAGAAGAGCCTGGCGGGTCGGAACGGCTCGCGGGCGATCGTCCTCCTCTCCGACGGCATCGACAACGACTCGGAAATCGGCGAGGCGGAGCTCTCGAAGCTGATGGAGGGGGTCGAGGTGCCCGTCTTCCCGGTCGGCATCCGGTCGCCCGGGGGCGTCCCGCGCCCCCGCTCGGGTCCGTCGCTCGAGTGGGGCCTGAACGTCGACGCCCTCGAGCACGTCGCCCGGATCACGGGCGGGCGGATGGCCGTCGTCGACGACCCGAAGCTCCTCCCGAGGAACATCCTCGACATCCAGAAGGACTTGCGATCGCAGTACCTGATCGGCTTCGCGCCGACCGGAAGGGGTCCGGTAAGATACCGGCGCCTCACCCTGAGGGTGGCGGGTCCGGCCCGCCCCGTCCGCGTGAGGGCCGGGTACCGTGGCACCGACCCTCCCGCGTTCGGGACGCTCCGTCCCGGAACCAAATGAGCGAGTGGTGGGGCCGTCCTGCCGGACGTCTGAGGAGGAACTGATGACGAAGCTGAACCGGGCCGCCCTCGCGGGCCTCGCCGTGATCGTGGCGGGCACGTTCGGGTGCGCCACCACGAAGGCGGTCGACGAGAAGATCGCCGCCGCCACCGCGAAGACCGACCAGAAGATCGAGTCGGTCGAGACGCAGGTGGAGGACCTGCAGACGAAGCAGAAGGCGACCGACGCGAAGGTCGACGCCCAGGGCCAGGAGATCTCGAAGGTCTCCCAGTCGGCCCAGGAGGCCCTGAAGCGCGCCCAGGAAGCCGGCATCCTCGCCAAGGGGAAGGTCGTCTTCGAGCAGACGTTCAGCGAGGACCGGATCAAGTTCAGGTCGGGCTCGGCCGAGCTCAACGACGAGGCCAAGGCCGCCCTCGACGAGTTCGCCGCGAAGGTGAAGGACCTGAAGCGCCCGATCTGGATGGAGATCCAGGGCCACACCGACTCGACCGGCAGCGCCGAGTTCAACGACGCCCTCGGCGAGAAGCGGGCCGAGGCCGTCAAGCGCTACCTGGCCCGGAAGCACCAGCTCCCGATCCAGCGGATGGCGACGATCTCCTACGGCGACACGCTCCCGGCCGACCCGGGCAAGGGCGCCAAGGCCCGCGCGGCGAACCGCCGCGTCGTCCTCGTCGTCCTCGAGTAGCTTCTCCCCCGCCGATTCGTTCCCTCGAGGCCGGGCGTCCCGAAGACGGGGCGCCCGGCCTTCGTGTTTCCGGCGGCCCGCGGGGCTACGGCTCCCAGACGATCGGCGCGCCGAGCTCCCGGAGCGAGAAGGCCGCGAGGATCCGGTGGCCGTTCTCGTCCACGACCCGGAGGTCGTCCTCCTGCTTGATGTCCTCGAGGACGTGGTCGTAGTGGGCCTTGTACCGCGCCTGGACCATCTCGGCCGGGACCTCGTACGCGAGGAACTTCCGGATCCCCTTGGCCGCGAGCCGGGCGACGAGGTCCGGGTCGGTCAGGCTCTCGTGCGTCGTCAGGACGACGATCGGCCCGGACCCGGTGAAGATCAGGGCTGCCTTCATCGCGATCCCCCCTTCCGGCGTCGGGCGACGCCTCCATCCCGGGGATGCCTTCCCTCGCTAATGTGGGCTTCGGGGCGCGGCGCCGCCACCGGGGGGCGCCTCCCCGCGCCGCGCCTCTTCCGGAGCGCGGCGAGGAGCTCCTCGAAGTCCTTCGGCGGGGGCGTCGAGACCGAGGCCTTCGTCCCGTCCAGCTTCTCCCATCCGAGGTGCCCCGCGTGGAGCGCCTGCCGGCGGAAGGGGACCGGAAAGGCGGGCTTCTTCGGGTCGCGGTAGACCTGGTCGCCGACGAGCGGGTGCCCGGCGTGCGAGAAGTGGATCCGGATCTGGTGCGTCCGGCCGGTCCGGAGCCGCGCCTCGACGAGCGTCGCGATCCCGAACCGCTCGATGACCTTCCAGTCGGTCACCGCGCGGATCCCCTTCTCCCCCTCGCGGGCGACGCGCTTCCTCCGCTCGCCCTCCTCGAGGATCGGCCACTCGAACGTCCCCTTCTCCCCTTCGAGGCTCCCCTCGACGACGGCGAGGTAGCGCCGGTCGACCGTGTGCGCCCGGAGCTGCCCCTGGAGGCTGACGAGGCCCGCGCGGCTCCGCGCGAAGACGAGGACGCCCGAGGTCTCCTTGTCGAGCCGGTGGACGACCGAGACGTAGGGCCGCCCCTTCCCCCTCTTCGCCGCCCAGGTCGAGACGCGGGAGAGGAGCGAGTCCTTCTCCTTCGCCTCGGTCGGGTGCGTCAGGAGCCCCGCGGGCTTCACGACGGCGACGGCGTCGTCGTCCTCGTAGAGGACCGCGAGCGACGTGTCGACCTTCCGCTGCACCCTCCGGTTCGGGTCGAAGACGACGGCGTCCTCGTCCGTCACGAACGCTCCCGGGTCGCCGACGACGGCGCCGTTCACCGTCACCTGTCCTTCCGTCACGGCGCGCTTGAGGCGGGACGCGGTCTCCCCGGGGTAGAGCGCGGCGAGGCGGCGGACGATGCGGAGCTTCTCCATGGGGAGGATCGTCGCACGGGCCGGGCGACGGGAGCCGGCGCGGCCCCCGGCTACGGCGCGGGCGCGACGCCCCAGCGGAGCGCGAGGTCGCGGACGTTGAGGAGGTGGAGGACCGGGACGCCCTGCGCGGCGAAGAGGGCCATCGTCCCGCGCTCCTCGCCGAGGTCGAACGGCATCGGCGGGAGGAAGCCGTTCCGGAGCCTGAGGACCGCGGTCGAGCGGCCGAGGCTCGCGTGGTTGCCGCCGCAGTTGACGAAGAGGCGGATCGGCGCCCCGCCGGCGTGGCGGCGGAAGGCCGCCATGCGGAGCCGGACCGCCTCGGAGAGGCTCGAGGGCGAGAGGAGCTCCGCGCCGAGCGACGAGGCGGCCTCGCGGGCGATGCGCGAGGCGAGGGCGAGGGCCTCCGGGTCGAGGTCCCTCCCCGCGTCGTCGTCGCCTCCGATCGAGACCGCGACGCTCGCGCGGGGGACGAGCCGGGCGCGCACGAGGCGGGCCTCGATCTCGGGGACGGTGAAGCCGGGGTCGGTGGCGCCGAACGTGGAGGCCGTTACGGAGGAGATGGCGACGAGGCGCGCGCCGAGCTCGGCGCAGGCGGCGTTCACCGCGACGGCGAGGCCCGGAAAGGAGCCGGAGAAGCTCGCGGCGACGACGGAGCCCTCGCCCACCCCCGCATCGTGGAGGCGCACCGTCAGCTCGGAGGCCCAGCGGGGCGAGGCGGCGAGGCGCTTGGCCTCGAGGCTCCCGAGCGTCGTGACGAGAGGCGTCCACTCGGTGCCGACGAAGGCGCCCTCGGCCTCGGTCGTCCCCTCGGGGCGCGGGATGCCGGCCTCGCGCCGGGCCCGCGCGAGGAGGTCCGCCGCCGCGCGCATGCGGCCTTCCGCGGAGGCG
>JBDIBE010000347.1:0-3844 GCA_039812785.1 Thermoanaerobaculia bacterium
CGAGGCCGCGCGGAAGGCGAGCGCCGACGAGGACCGCCGCACCGCCGCGCGCGAGGCGGCGCGCCGCTTCATGAACGCGATGGCCGGGAACGAGGAGGGCTTCGAGGAGGCCTGCCGCGCGCTCTTCGCCCCGGACCCGGCGCGCTTCGAGGCCGCCCTCGCGGCCTGGCCGCCCGACGTCCGCGATCACGCGCTCGCGCTCGCGGGCGCCTCGTTCGGCGACGGCCCGACGGGGCCCGCGTAGCGCCCGGCTCCTCCTCCCGCCGGAGGCCGGAAGAACGCCGCCGCCGAGAGGAGGAGGAGGAGGCCGTCGAGCGGCTCGCGGTACCGCGGCTCGTATCCGACGACGTAGTAGACGAGCGGAAAGGCCGCGAGCGGGACGAGGAGCGCCGCGCGCCGCGCGCTCGAGAGGCGGGGGAAGGCGCGGAGGGCGCCCGCCACGGCGAGGAGCGTGAGGAGCGTCGTCGCGGCGGCCAGGAGCGGCCCGTCGACCGGCCCGAGCCAGAACTGCGCGACGCGGAGCGCCGTGAGCCGCGCGAACTCGCCCGGGTGGGCGCGGATGAAGGCGACGGCCTCCGCGCGCGCCGCCCGCATGTAGCCGAGCTCGCCGAGCGCGGCGACCTTCCCCGCCTCCGCGAGGTCGGTCCGCGGGTGGCGCTCCGTCCCGGCGCGGTCGGAGAGCGCGAGGTTCGCGCCGGCCCCCTCGTGGTTCCCCATCCTCAGCTCGAGGCCGAAGTTGCTTCTCACGAAGACGAGGCCGCCCAGCTCGCGCGCGTTGCGCAGCGTCCAGGGGACGCACGCGAGCGCCGCGCCGAGGAGGACGGCCGCGACGGGGACGAGCCGCCGCCTCCCGCCCCGCGCGAGCTCGACGGCGAGGTACCCGAGCGCGACGGGAAGGAGCGTCGGGGCGAGGTGGAACGCGAGGCCCGTCGCGAGGCCGAGGAGGAGCGAGCGGCCCGGCGCCGCCTCGCCCCCCTCCTCGCGCGCGAGGAAGGCCGCGAGGAGGAGGCCGAGCGCCGCCCCGGTGAAGCCCTCGACGTAGCCGGGCCAGCGCGGGACGACGGCCCCCGCGAGCCCCGCCGCGAGCCCCGCGCGCGGACCGAGGCCGAGGCGCCCGCCGAGCCACGGGAGCATCCCGAACATCGCGCCGTACCCCGCGATCGCGAGGGTCCACGTGGCGTAGCCGGCCGCGAGCGTCGTCCCGAGGAGGCCGTAGATCCCGGCCATCGCGGCGGGAAAGGCGGGAGGGACGTGCGCCGTCGGGCCCGTCGGGACCGCGTACGGGTCGGCGAAGGTCCCGCGCTCGTGGAGCGACATCGCGACGGCGTTCACCTCCCAGCGCGCGTGCGGCCTCACGAACCGCTCGGGGACGTGCACGAGGAAGGTCCCCTGCACCGCGAGGTGGACCGCGAAGACGAGGAGGAATCGCCCCTTCGGCCCCATCGGACGGCCTCCGCCCCGATTCTCCTCCTCAGGACGCCGGCTTCTGCCGGAACCGCTCGGCCGCGTACGAGAAGTGCCCCTGGACGTAGAGCCACTTCCCGCCGCGCTTCTCGAGGACGCCCGTCCACCTCACGTCCTTCCAGCCGTCGGGGCGGCCCGCGATCTCGCACCAGTCGTCCACGACGGCCGAGAACCAGGCGACGCTCCTCCCCGGCGAGAGATGGATCCGCACCTCGCGGACGTCGAACCCCGTCGCGACGAAGTCCTCCCGAAGCCAGGAGGACCGCGCCTTCTCGCGGAACGCCTCGAAGCCGACGACGGGCGTCGCCGACGTCGGCCCCCAGACGAAGAGGTCGCTCCCCTGCGAGCGCGTGCCGAAGAGGAGCGCCGCGTCCTTCGTCTTCGCCCACGAGAGACCGGCCCGGATCACTCGCTCGATCTCGGGATGGGCCCCGGACGGGACGAGGGCGTTCCCCGCGGCCGCGGCCCGCGCGCGGGCCTCCTCCGCGGGGACCGCGACGCGCGCCGGGTCGGCCGCGAACGACTGGTGCCCCTGGACGATCACCCACGCGCCGCCCCGCTTCTCGAGGACTCCCGTCCACCGCGCGTCGCGCCAGCACGCCTCGCGCCCGTCGACGCGGGCGCAGTCGTCGAGGAGGGCGGAGAACCAGGCGACGTCTTCCCGCCGCGCGCGGTGGATTCGAAGCTCCTTCACCTCGTGCCGCAGGTACGTGAACCCTTTCCGACGAAAGACGTCGGCGAACCTCCGGAACTCCGCGCCGCTGCGGACGGTGTCGGCCCCTTCCGGCTGGTAGATGAAGAGCTCCGGGCCGGCTGCGTGGACGCGGAAGAGGAGGTCGAAGTCCTTCCCGCGGAACCAGCCGATGCTGTCGTCCACGGCGCGGGCGATGGCGGCCTCCTCGGCCTCCGCGGGGGAGCCGCCCGGGCGGGGAGGCTCCGGATCGAAGACGACGAGCCAGGGAGCGAGGAGAAGACCGGCGAGGGCAGGGAGCACGAAGACCTCCCGTCGGGCGGCGCGGGACGGAGAGAGGACCGTTCTCCTGAAGTTACGCATGCGGCAGTCCCGGGTTTCGGTCCCTCCGCGCGGACCGCCGCGCGAACTTCCGCCGCCCGCATCCGTTTCTTCCCTCGATGGCGTCCTCGCCTGACGGGCCGCAGCCCGCTCCTTCGCGTCTCTTCCGCCTCGCGAGCGGCGCCGAAGCGCTCCTCGCCGCGGCGGTCGTCCTCGGGCACAACGTCTGGAAGGTCCTGCCGAACGAGGTCCCGATCCTCTTCGTCCTCGGCCTCGCGTCGTACCGCCTCCGCGACGGGGGCTTCGCGGCGATCGGCTTCCGCCGCCCGGAGTCGTGGGGGCGCGTCGTCGCGATCGCGGCGGGCGCCGCGGCGCTCCGGCTCGGGCTCGGGCAGGCCGTCGAGGCCGTCGCCGCGCGCTTCTGGCCGCCGATCGTCGCGCCGAAGGGGATCAACGAGATCGCCGGGCACCCCGGCACGGCGCTCCTCTGGCTCGGCCTCGTCTGGACGTGGGCCGCCTTCGGCGAGGAGGTCTCCTATCGCGGCTACCTCCTCGGGAGGTCGGCCGACGCCCTCGGCCGCTCGCCGGCGGCGTACGCCGCCGCGGCCGTCGCCTCGTCCGTCCTCTTCGGATACGGGCACTTCTACAAGGGGCCGGCGGGGATCCTCGACTCGGGGATGGCGGGCCTCGTCCTCGCCGGGGCGTTCTTCCTCGCTCGGCGGAACCTCTGGGCCGCCGTCCTCGCGCACGGCTTCATCGACACCGCCGGGATCGTCGCGCTCTTCTTCGGCTGGGCCGACTGAGCCCGAAGCGTCAGCGGACGAGGAGCGGGGCGAGGAGGAGGACGACGGCCGGGATGACGACGCATGCCGCGAGGTTGAGGAGCAGCCCCGCGCGCGCCATCGTCCCGATCGGGACGAGCCCCGAGCCGTAGACGATCGCGTTCGGCGGCGTCGCCACGGGGAGCATGAAGGCCATGCTGCACCCGAGGCCGCAGCCGAGCGCCGGCTCGAGAGGCGAGGCCCCGGCGGCCCGGGCGCTCGCGATCGCGAGCGGGACGAGCATCGTCGCGGCCGCGGTGTTCGACGTGACCTCCGTGAAGAAGATCGCGAAGACCGAGAAGACGACCGTCAGGCCGAAGGTCGTCGAGACGCCCGTCGCCGAGACGAGGCCGCCTCCGAGGGCGTCCGAGAGCCCCGTCCGGAACATCGCCGCGCCGAGCGAGAGCCCGCCGCCGAAGAGGAGGAGCGTTCCCCAGTCGATCCGGGTCGCCTCCTCCCAGCTCAGCGCGAAGCGGCCGTTCCCCGACGGGAGGACGAAGAGGAGCGAGGCGCCGAGGACGGCGACGACCCCCTCGGGGAGGGCCTT
>JBDIBE010000348.1:0-3833 GCA_039812785.1 Thermoanaerobaculia bacterium
CCGCCGCCGGGGCCCGTGCCCCCGGCGTTCAGGCATCCGACCTGGCCACCGCCGCCGCCAC
Source organism: Thermoanaerobaculia bacterium (assembly GCA_039812785.1). Taxonomy (GTDB): domain Bacteria; phylum Acidobacteriota; class Thermoanaerobaculia; order UBA5066; family UBA5066; genus UBA5066. Next base: position 62 of record JBDIBE010000348.1, read on the forward strand.
CGCCCGCGGTCAGGACGCGGTTACCCGGGGCGTTGCCCCCGACGCGGACGTCCGAGGCGCCGCCGCCGTTCCCGGCGCCGACCGTCCCGCCGGTCCCGCCGCCGTTGAACGAGTTCCCCAGTCCGCCGACGTAGATGTAGAGCGTCTGGCCGGGCGTGACGGCCAGGGTTCCGGTCGCGTAGCCGCCCTGCCCGCCCGCGCCCCCGGAGGGGTCCGAGGCTGCGGCGCCGGCCGCGCCCCACGCGTGAATCGTCACCGACGTAACGTCGGCCGGGACGACGAACTGCTGCTCGGCGCCCGTGAAGGCGAACGTCTGGCTCGTGTAGCCGACGGGGCAGACGCTCTGTCCCGCCGCCGGGCCGGCGACCAGGCCCGCCGCCAGCGTTCCGAGCAATGCGGCGAACCGCAGCGGACCGACGATTCCCTCTCTCTTCATGCACCTCTCCTTTCGAGCCTTCCTCGGGATCAACGAGAAGACGACCGCGGCCCGGGCGCCGCGGGCTGGATCAGCAGTTCGAGACCAGTCCGGAACCTGGCACTATCGTAGCAGGCGACGGTCAGAAGGAAAGACGCCTCAGCGCCGGCCGGCGCGCCGGACCATCGCGTCGAGGACCGCCTTCGAGACTCCCTGCTTTCGGAGCTTCACGAGGGCGTCCGTCGAGACGTCGAGCGCCTCGCGCGGCGCCTGGTCGATCTTCGAGAGGACGACCTCGTCGCCGAGGTCCGCCTTCACCATCGCCACGACGTCCTCGTTCGTGAGCGGCTTCTCGCCCGCGGCCCGGTGCGGCGGCGCGGCGGGGGGCGCGGACGAGGCGGGGCGATCGGCCGGGAGGGAGGCCCGGGCGCGCTGCATCGCCTCCTTGAAGCAGGGGTTCCACTCGGCGCGCTTGAACGAGGCCTTCACGGGGATGCACTCGGCGTCGCAGCAGTCCCAGACGAAGGTCGAGAGGTCGGCCGGGTCCATCCACGCGTCGTCGAGGAGCGCCGTGTCGGGCCCCTTCGGGAAGAGGACGCGGACCCGCCCCTCTTCCTCGAAGAACTCGTATGTCGTCGCGAGGAACTCCTTGTGGAAGCCGGCGACGGCGTCCCCTTTCCGGAAGGTCCTCTTCACCTCGGTCCCCGCCTTCTCCCGGAAGCCGGCCGCGCCGTCGCGGACGACGAGCGCCCCCTCCCCCTTCCGCTGCGAGCCGGGAGCCTCGCCCCACTGGGCCGAGGCCGCGCCGGCAGCGAGCGCCGAGGCGGCGAGGACGATCAGGAACCTCCGCATGGGACCTCCTTCGCCCGGACCTTGGGAAATCTTACGCCGCGCCGCGGCACGGCCGTCCCCGCGGCGAAGGGGATAATCACGCGTCCCCCTGCGGCGCGCGGTGCGGGCGCCGCGGGGACCGGAGGAGTCGACGATGCCCCTGCCCCCGAACCTCCCGCCGAAGACGCTCCGCGTCGGAGTCCTCTCCCGCCTCGCGTCCGTCCGGCCGTGGGAGATCCACGACCACGTCACGGCGCTCGCACTCATGCAGGTCTACGAGACGCCGTACACCTCGCCGCCCGACGGCGGAGCGCCCCGCCCGGAGCTCTTCTCCGAGCCGCTCCGCCAGGAGGGGGGGCCGCTCGTCCTCTCGGCCCCGGTGCGCCCGGGCGCGGTCTTCTCGGACGGGACGCCCTGCACGGCGGCCGAGGTCGCCGCCTCGCTCGCGCGGGTCCGGGACGTGACGGAGCGCGCCGAGGTCCGGGCCCGCGAGGGGCGCGTCGAGTTCCGGCTCCGGGAGCCCGACCCGAACTTCGCGACCTTCCTGACGCAGCCCTTCTTCGGCGTCGCTCTCGAGAAGGGAGGGGCGCTTCTCGGGACCGGCCCGTTCCTCGCCCCCGAGGCGCTCGACGGAAAGGACCCGGTCAGGGCCGAGAAGGTGCTCCTCCGCGCGAGCCCGCGCGGCGCGAAGGCGCCGGCCCTCGGCGCCGTCCTCTTCGAGCTCTACCCCGACGCGGAGGCGCTCCTCGCGGCCGTCCACGCGGGGGAGGTCCACGTCACCTACGCGCTCACGTTCGCGCACCTCGCCCGGCTCCGCGGCGCCCCGGTCTACCCGAAGACGCTCGACGGGAGCAGCACCGGGATCCTCTTCCTGAACTCCGAGCGCCCCGCCCTCTCCGACGCGCGGGTCCGCCGCGCGATCTGCTCCTCGATCAGCCGGACGGAGATCGCCCGGCTCAACTACGGCCCGCTCGGCCTCGGCTTCGCCGCGGCCGGCCTCCTCCCGCCGTTCCTCAAGAAGGACGTCCCGGTCGGCGCGATCGACGGGAGCCCCTTCCAGGCGCGCCAGCTGCTGGCCGAGGCGGGCCTCGCCGCGCCGGAGAAGCTGACGATGGTCCTGACGTGGGGCCCGAAGCCCTACATGCCCGACCCGCCGGCGGCGGCGAAGGCGATCGTGGAGAGCCTGAAGACGCTCGGCTGCGAGGTGACGATCGCGCAGCCGCGGGACCGGGGCGAGTACGTCGGCCACCTCGAGCGGGCGGACTACGACCTCCTCCTCGGCGGCTGGATCGCCGACACGCCTCTCGCGTCCGACTTCCTCGAGTCGCTCCTCCACTCGACGATGGTCACCTCGAAGACGGCGCCCCGGGCCGCGGCCTACAACCTCTCCCGGTGGAAGGACCCGGCGACGGACCGCGACCTCGACCGCTTCCGGAAGAGCCAGGACGTGAAGGACCTCGCGCCGGTCGCCCGTACGATCCAGGAGCAGGGGCTCCTCGTTCCGCTCCTCCACGGCAAGCTCATCGCCGTCTCGCACCGCGACACCCGGCGGTTCGTCCCCTCGGCCCTCGCCCGGACGCCCTTCGGCGACATGGACCTCTAGGCGCTGGGCTAAACTCGTCGATGGCGTGTAGTTGGGGCGGATGGCCGCCCGCAGGGGGAGTCGTTTCATGAAGCTGAAGAAGGTCCTCATCGTCGACGACTCCGAGCTCGTCCACAAGATGCACGGCCTCGTGCTCCAGCGGTACCAGAAGTGCGAGGTCCTCCACACGTACGACGGGAACCAGGCCCTCGAGGCGCTGAACAAGAACCCCGACGTCCAGCTCATCCTCCTCGACATCAACATGCCGGTGATGGACGGCCTCCGGTTCCTCGAGGTGCGCAAGCAGACCGGGCTCTTCACCGAGATCCCCGTCATCATCATCTCGACCGAGGGCAAGGAGGACGACACCGCGCGCGGCATGGCGCTCGGGGCGACGGGCTACGTGAAGAAGCCCTTCCGGCCCGCCCAGCTCCACGCCCTCATCGACAGCCTCTTCGACAGCCGGGTCCCCGAGGCCCCGTGAGCGCCGGCGCGCCTGCGCCGCCTCGCGCCCGGGGAGGGCGTCCGTGACGACTCCCGAGTTCCGGGAGATCCTCGACGACTACCTCTCCTCGAGCCGCGAGCTCCTGGAGAAGGCCGAGGAGGCGCTCCTCGCGGCGGAGAGCGCCGAGGGGGCGCTCTCCCCGGACGACCTCGCGGGGCTGAAGCGGGTCTTCCACACGCTGAAGGGGAACTCCGCGATGATGGGCTTCGACGCGGTCGCGTCCGTCGCCCACGCCATGGAGGACGCCCTCGCGACCCTCGGCGGAGGCGACGCCGCGGCGGACGAGGAGGCCGTCGCCCTCCTCCTCGCGACGATCGGGAAGCTCTCGGGCGTCTTTCGCGCGGGCGAGGTCCCCGAGGAGATGCCGGCCGAGTGGGCGGCCCTCGTCGCGGACCTCCGGCACGCCGCGACGGCGGGCTCCGCCGCCCCGCAGGCGCGC
>JBDIBE010000349.1:0-3824 GCA_039812785.1 Thermoanaerobaculia bacterium
CTCGGGATCACCGTCGGGATCATCACGAGGAACCGTGCCGCCGACCTCGAGGAGTGCCTCGCATCGCTCGCCCGCCAGGTGCGGCCGCCCGACGAGGTCCTCGTCGTCGACAACGGCTCGACCGACCGGACGGCCGAGGTCGTCGACTCCTTCCGCGGCCGCCTCCCCCTCACCTCCCGGTTCCTCGCGCAGGCGGGGATCCCGGCGGCGCGGAACATGGTCCTCGAGAACGCGCGGCACGAGGTGATCGCCTTCACCGACGACGACTGCGTCCTCGAGCCGGGGTGGCTCCAGGCGGTCGAGCGCGGCTTCCTCCGGGCCGACAACGTCGGCATGGTCGGAGGGTGGGTCTGCCACGAGCACGCCCGCGAGCGCTCGGCGATCGACACGTACTATGCGACCTTCCACCACAACACGACGTAGGGCGCCGCGATGATCGTCGAGCTGCCGAGCACCACCTCCGACTGGCGGGGCGGCCGCGTCCGCCGCTACCGGATGGGCTTCTTCCACTTCTCGAACAACAACCTCGCGCTCCGCGCCGCCTGCGCCCGCGACCTCGGCGGCTACGACCCCGGGGCGACCCGCTCGGAGGACGTCGAGCTCTGCCTGCGCCTCGCGCGGAACCCCGACTGGATCGCGCTCCGCGAGCACGGCGCCGTCCTCCGGCACAAGGCGCGGAGGGACTTCCGCGGCTTCGTGAAGCAGCTCTGGGGCTGGGGGACGCACCTCGGCTACGCCTACCGGAAGACGGGTCTGACGGGCTTCCACCTCTACCGTGTGAGGACCGAGGACCACCAGATCGGCTTCGCGTACGAGGCGCCGGGCTTCCCGTTCCTCGCCTGCGTCTTCGTCACCGACGTCCACCTCTTCCACCTCTGGCTCCTCGCCGCCCTCGCGGCGGCGGCGCTCGCGCCCTGGCCCGCCGCCGCCGCGGCCGCGGCGCTCTCGCTCCTCTACCTCTGGCGCTCCCTCGGCGACGAGCGTCGCGCGGGGCTACCGCCCCTCGAGACGGTCAAGCTCGCCTTCCACCACTGGGTCGCGAACGTCACGTTCGTCACGTCCGGCGTCCTCAGCGGCCTGAGGCACGGGATCCTCCTCGTCCCCTCCTCGATCTTCCGGCCCTCCACGCCGTCGGAGGCGGCCGAGCGGGCGCTGAGGCTCTCGCGCGGCGCCTCCGGCGCGGCCTCGCGGGAGGCGAAGTGAGCGCCGAGGCGGCAGCCCCTGCGGCTCTCGACTTCTACGGCGCGACAGTCTCGGTCGAGAGCGCCGACCCCGAGCTCCTGAAGCGGGTCTCCGACGACTTCCCCGTTTTCGCCGCCGCCTCGCCGGCGCGCGGGCGCGAGCACCTCGCCATCCGCGCGGCCCGGCGCCGCCCCGACTACGACGCCCTGCCCCCGCTCCTCTCGACCGTCCACACGCCTCGGAACGTCTGCTACTCGGACGGGAGCGTCACCTACCTCGACTACTTCGGGAAGGCGCTCGCCCTCTGGGACCGGGAGCGCCGTACGTTCGACGTCGCGTGCGAGGACCTCGACCTCCTCCACGAGATCGTCTACCTGACGATCCTCTCGCGCGTCTCCGAAGCGCTCGAGCGCGACGGCCTCCATCGCGTCCACGCCTTCGGCCTCGAGGCCGAGGGCGAGGCGGCCCTCTTCCTGATGCCCTCGGGGGGCGGGAAGACGACGCTGACGCTCGGCTTCCTCGGGCTCGGCGCCCCCTTCCGGCTCCTCTCGGAGGACAGCCCCCTCGTCGACCGGAAGGGGCGGGTCCATCCCTTCCCGCTCCGGATCGGCGTCCTCGGCGCCGAGCCGCCGCCGTTCCCGCCCGAGCACGTCACGTTCATCAGGCGGATGGAGTTCGGGCCGAAGCACCTCGTCGCGCTCGCGGCCTTCGGCGACTGCCTGGCTCGCGACGCCGCCTCGCCGCGCTTCCTCTTCGTCGGCCGGAGGAGCCTCGGGAAGGGCTGCACGATCCGGCCGGCCGGGAAACGGACCGGGGCGAAGGCGCTCCTCGAGGGGATGGTCGTCGGCGTCGGCCTCTACCAGGGGGTCGAGTTCCTCCTCCGGACCTCGCTTTTCGACCTCTTCCGCCTGAGCGGCCTCCTCTTCTCCCGAGCCCGCGCCGCGTGGGCGCTCCTCCGGCGCTCGGAAGTCCACGTCGTGACGCTCGGCCGGGACCCCGCCGCGAACGTCGAGGCGGTCCGGGCGTTCCTCGCCTCGAAGGGGTTCGGGGCGAAGGAACCGGGAGGCGCGGCGGGGACGTGATGCCGGCCGAGGCTTCCGCGGGCCCGGGCGCGCGCCTCCACCCGTGGGCGCTCGGCGGCGTCCTCGTCCTCGCGGCCGCCCTCCGCCTCGCCTCCCTCGGCGTCACCGAGGTCGAGTGGTGGGACTCGACGATCTACCTGACCGAAGCGCGGCGGATCGCCGAGGCGATCCCCTGGGCGCCCCCCTACGAGACCCACCGCGCCCCGCTCCTCCCCTGGCTCGGCGCGCTCTGCTACGCCGCCGGGCTCGGCGAGCGCGGCGTCTACCTCGCGAACGTCCTCCTCTCCGTCGGCTCGGTCGGCCTGACGTACGCGGCAGGGGCGCTCCTCTTCGGCCGCGCCGCCGGCTTCGCCTCGGCGTTCCTGATGGCCGTCTCGTGGGAATCGCTCTTTTTCACGCAGCGCGTCCTGACGGAGACGCCCGCCCTCTTCTTCTGGCTCCTCGCCCTCGTCGCGTGGATCCTCGCCGTCGTCCGGGGCCGGACGGCGTGGCTCCTCCTCCTCGGGCCCGCCGTCGCGCTCGCCTTCCTCTCCCACTTCCGCGCCGCCGCGATCCTCCTCGCGTTCGCCCTCCACTTCGTCGCGGCCGGGAAGTGGAGCCTCCTCCGGAAGCGGGAGGTCCTCGCTTCGGCGGCGCTCGCCCTCCTCGGCCTCGGCGCGTACGCCGCGTTCTCCGCGGCGCGCTGGGGCTCGCCGTTCGGCTTCCTCCGCTCGTACCAGCTCGCGCGCCTCCGCTCCCTCGGCCCCGAGCGCCTGGAGGTCTTCGGGCGCTACCTCGGCTACCTCCCGTCCTACCTCGGGAGCTTCCTCTTCGCCCTCCTCGCCGGCGCGCTCGTCTTCGGCCTGACCTGCGCCCTCCGCCGCGCGAGGCGGGGGCCCGCGTCGGAGGCCGCGCCGGAGCGGACGGGCGTCCTCCTCGCCGGGCTGGTCCTCGTCCCGCTCGCGCTGCCGAGCCTCTTCGAGAACTTCCACCACCGCCTCGGCGCCCTCTGCCTCCCCGGCCTCTTCCTCCTCCTCGGCGCGGCGATCGCCGGCGCTGCCGAGCGGATCGCCCGGCGGAGCGCCGCGGCGGCCCGGGCCGCTTTCGCCGGGGCGCTCGCCATCGCCGCGGCCCAGCAGCTCGCGACGGCCGACGCATGGCTTCACGCCGAGGGGAAGTCTTATCTCTCCGTCAAGGAAGCGGGCCTTCGGCTCCGCTCCCTCACGGCGCCCGGGGAGTGGATCGTCACGACCTCCTGGCCGCAGGTGAACTTCTACGCCCAGCGCCGGACCGCCGACGTCCCCGGGGGCCTCGCTGAGCTCGAGGCGCTCGTCCGCGCCCGGCGCGCCCGGTTCCTCGTCCTCTCCGAGTACGAGCGGACCCCGGCGTGGATCGGACCGTGGCTCGCGGAGAACGCCTCCCGCGCGCCCCTCGTCTTCGCCACGGGCGACCTCCCGGGGCAGCGGACGCGCGCCTGGGACGTCTCAGCGCTCGGCGTCGACGGGGGCGGCGGCGAGGTCGGGGGCCGGCCCGGCGAGCGCCGCGGCCCTCCCTGAGCGGCCCGGCGCGAGGAGGTGCAGC
>JBDIBE010000350.1:0-3817 GCA_039812785.1 Thermoanaerobaculia bacterium
TCCCCGTGCGCGGGAGAGGCCGGGGCCTCGACGCGCGCGCCGGGCGCACCCTGCGGGATCGGGCGGTGCGCGGTGTCGCCGCCGGCGAGGGCGAGCGCCGCGAGGGCGACGGGGAAGAAGGCGAGTCGGTTCACGGGGGACGACGTTACCTCGACGGCCCGCGGAGGCGTCCCAAAAACAGCTGCCGGGAGCGCACGCCTTTTCGTGTCGCTCCCGGCGTCCCTGGTCCGGCGGGGAGGGGGGCGGCGGAGAGTGGTTCCTCGCCGACCAGGGGTAACTGGTGCTGTAACGGAGCCGCTGAACCCGGGGTTGCCTTTCCCTTGATGAGAAGGTGGTGCCCGTCTCCTTGAAAAGCAAGAGCCGGCCGAAAAATCAGCCGGCTCCTGCGCGAAGGCCGGAAAGGCCGGGCCTGTCGGTTCAGAGACCGCGCGCCGCGCGGTACGCCGGGATCGCCGCCTCGAGGATGCGGCAGGCGGCCTGAAGGTCCTCCGCCTTGAGGACGTAGGCGATGCGGACCTCGTCCCTGCCGAGGCCGTGCGTCGCGTAGAAGCCGTCGGCGGGAGCGACGAAGACCGTGGCCCCGTCGAGCTGGAAGTCGGTGAGTAGCCACTGGGCGAAGTCCTCGCTGTCCTTCACCGGGAGGCGTGCGACGAAGTAGAACGCCCCCTCGGGCTTGCGGAAGAAGATGCCGGGGATCTTCGTCAGCTCGGTGTAGAGGATGTCGCGCCGGTGGCCGTACTCCTTCACGACGCCCGCGACGTACTCGGGGCCGAGGAGCGCCGCGCCGGGCGCGATCGCCTGCGCGAGGCCGGGCGGGGAGAGGCGCCCCTGCGCCATGTGGAGGCACGACTGGTAGACCTCGGGGTTTCTCGTGACGAGGGCGCCGAGGCGGATTCCGCAGGCGCTGTAGCGCTTCGAGAGGCTGTCGACGACGACGACGACGTCCTCGAAGCCCGGGAGCGTCAGGGCGCTCACCGCCTCGTGGCCGTCGTAGACGAACTCGCGGTAGACCTCGTCGGCGATGAGGAACATCCCGTGGTCGCGGCAGAACTCGGCGACGCGGACGAGCTCCTCGCGGGTGTAGACGGTGCCGGTCGGGTTGTTCGGGTTGCAGAGGATGACGGCCTTCGTCCGCGGCGTCCTCGCCTTCTCCCACTCCTCGCGGCTGGGGAGGTGGAACCCGTCCTCGGCGCGGGTGACGATCGGCTTCAGCTCGACGCCGCCCATCGCCGCGAAGGCGCGGTAGTTCGTGTAGAAGGGCTCGACGAGGAGGACCTCGTCGCCGGCCTCGCAGCAGGCCATGAACGCGAACTGGATCGCCTCGCTCCCGCCCGTCGTCGTGATGACCTGGCTCTTCGTCAGCTCGACGCCGCGGCCGCGGTAGTAGCCGAGGAGGAAGTCGAGGAACTCCGCGGTGCCGTTCGACGGGGTGTAGGCGTAGGTCTTCTCGTGGATCGTCGCGAGGCGGTCCCGCATCGGGGCGGGCGTCTCGAGGTCGGGCTGGCCGATGTTGAGGTGGTAGACCTTCACGCCGCGCTTCTTCGCCGCGTCGGCGTGAGGCGTCAGCTTTCGGATCGGGGATGCGGGGACGCGCCGGCCCCGCTCGGAGACGCGGGGCGCGGCCTTCTCGGCGGTCGGAGCGCTCATGGGCGAGAGGTTACACCGGGCGGAGAGGGCGGCCGGGCCGCCCCGTCCGCCCCGCCCCGACCAATCAGAACCCGGCGGCAGCCCCGTCCTTCCGCTTCTCCGTCGCCCCGACGAGGAACCCGGTCGCCGGGTCGCGGGCGACGGCCTGGTAGCCGCCGTAGGCGCCGACGGGCTCCCGCCCGATCCGGTGCCCGCGCCGCATCAGCTCCTCGAGGACGGGCCCGGGAAGCCCCTCCTCGAGGAAGAGCTCGCCGCCGTCCTTCATGACCGTCCCGGTCGGCTCGCTCGACCCGGTGTGGTGGAAGCGGATCGCGTCGCCCGCCTCCTGGAGGTTCATGCCGAAGTCGACGAGGTTCACGACGACCTGCGCGTGCCCCTGCGGCTGCATGTCGCCCCCCATCAGGCCGAACGCGAGGAGCGGCTGTCCGTCCTTCGTCAGGAAGGCCGGGATGATCGTCTGGAAGGGGCGCTTGCCCGGCTCGAGGTAGTTCGGGTGCCCCTTCTTCAGCGAGAAGAGCCCGCCGCGGTCCTGAAGGCCGATGCCGAGCGCCGGGACGGCGTAGCCCGAGCCGAATCCGGTGTAGTTGCTCTGGATGAGGGAGACCATGAGCCCCGAGGCGTCGGCGGCGCAGAGGTAGGTCGTCTCCCTGCGGTTCAGGACGGCCTCCTCGTCAGGCGGGTCCTCGCGGGAGGCGCGGCGCATGTCGATCTTCTTCGCGCGCTCCTTGGCGTACTCCTTCGAGAGAAGGCGCTCGACGGGGACCTTCGCGAAGGCCGGGTCGGCGTAGAAGCGGGCGCGGTCGGCGTAGGCGAGCTTCTTCGCCTCGACCATGACGTGCCAGAAGTCGGCGCTGTCCCGCCCCATCTTCGCGAGGTCGAACCCCTCGAGTACGTTCAGCATCTGGAGCGCCGCGAGCCCCTGCGTGTTCGGCGGGAGCTCCCAGACGTCGTAGCCCCGGTAGCTCGTCGAGATCGGAGCGTCCCAGGTGGAGCGGTGGCGGACGAAGTCCTCCTTCGCGAAGAAGCCGCCGTTCGCCTTCGAGAAGGCGACGATCGCGTCGGCGAACTCCCCCTCCCAGAAGGAGCGCTTCTTCTCGCCGAGGAGGCGGAGCGTCTTCGCGAGGGCGGGGTTGCGGAAGCGCTCGCCCTCCTTCGGCGCCCGCCCGCCGGGGAGGAAGACCTCGGCGAAGCCGGGCTTCTCCCGGAATCGGGCCGAGCCCGACGCCCAGTTCGAGGCGATGACGGGCGAGAGGGGGAAGCCCTCCTCGGCGTAGCGGACCGCCGGGGCGAGGACCTCGGAGAGCGGGAGCTTCCCGTACCTCGCGTGGAGCTCGAGCCACCCGTCGCCGCACCCCGGGACGCTCCAGGAGTACGGGCTGTAGAGCGGGATCGTCCCGTCGGGAAGGGGCGGGACCCTGTCGGCCGTCAGCGCGAGGGGCGCCCGGCCCGAGGCGTTCAGCCCGACGACCTTCTTCTGCGCGGGGTCCCAGAGGATCGCGAAGAGGTCGCCGCCGAGGCCGTTCGCCGTCGGCTCCATCAGGCCGAGGCAGGCGTTCGTGGCGATCGCCGCGTCGACCGCGCTCCCTCCCTTCCGGAGCATCTCGACGCCGGCCTGCGTGCAGAGCGGCTGGGCGCTCGCGACCATCCCGCGCTCGGCCCAGACGGGGGAGCGGGTCGCGCCGCCGCGCCCCTTCGGAGGCCATTCGGCGAGGAGGGGGAGCGCGAGGGAGAGGGCGAGGAACGCGGCGAACGACGCTCTCATGCCGGGATCGTACGCGGAGCGGGGTCGCCCCGGGGAGCGCCGGGCGCGGAGACGGGCCGAAGCGGATAATCCCGAGGTCCGTGAGAAAGCTCGCCCCCCGCGAGAAGCGCGTCGTCGGTACGGCCCTCTCCCTCGCGCTCCTCGTCTCGCTCGCCTGGATCGCGTGGCTCGCGCAGCTCCGCGTCGAGGAAGACGCGCTTCCTGCGGCCCGCCTCTGGCTCGCGATCCTGGTGTTCGGGGTCCACTTCGTGGCCGGGACCGTCGTCCTCCTGAAGCGCCCTTTCGACCCCGCCAACCGGGCGCTCTTCCCCTTCCTCACGCTCCTCGGCGTCCTGAACGCCGGTCGGATCATCGGCGCGGTGACCTTCGAGGCGGTCCGGCCGCACCAGGTCGCCTTCGTCGGGTCGT
>JBDIBE010000351.1:0-3816 GCA_039812785.1 Thermoanaerobaculia bacterium
GCGCTGTGCGGCGACACCGCCCGGACGAGCCCGGCCGGGAGAGGGGCGGCCTGCACGAAGCCGAGGAGGGCGAGGCCGGAGAAGGCGGCGAGCGGGGCGGCGAGGCCGTCGAGGCGGAGCCGGACGTCGGGGGAGGCGAAGGCGGCCAAGGCGACGAGGAACGCTCCGGCGGTGATCTTTCCGGTGCCGGTGAGTCCCGGCTGGACGCTTCCCCAGGGGAACGGAGCCGCCAGGACGTAGGCGAGGAGGAGGCCGAGGGCGAGGCGCCGGGAGGGCGTCCCCGAGAAGGCGTCCGAGGCGAGGCGGCGGAGTCCGTCCACGAGGCCGATGCGCATGGGTCGGAGGTCGATCATAGCCGCTCAGTTGACGCTCCCCGGAAAGGGGGGATACTGTCGGGTTGGCCGACGCGGAGGTTCGGCCCCCTGGTGTCCGTCTTGCGAGGTGTCCGTCCGGCCATTGCGGGGTTCGTGCTCGCGGCGCAGCTCTCTGCCGCCGCGCCGATCGTCGTCTCTCCCGAGCCCGTCGAGGCCGTCCCGTCGGGAGGGAACGCCCGGATCGCGGCCCATGTCCCGGCCGGAGCGACCGTCTCGGCCGCGCGCGTCTACTTCAACGCCGAAGGGAAGAAGCCCGAGTACTACCTCGAGATGGTGCGGGGCGACGCCGGGCTCTTCTGGGCGATGCTGCCGGTGCCGAAGCCCGAGACGAAGAAGGTCCAGTACCGCATCGTGATCAGCGACGGCGAGGGGAAGCCGTCGCAGACGCCGCAGGCGACCGTTCCGGTGAAGGGCTCCGCGAAGGTGGAGCCGACGGACGCCGAGACGCGCTACGCCCGGAACCTCGTCATCGGCATGACCGACGCGTCGGCCCCGCTCCTCCCCGAGGGGTGGGAGTGCATCGGCGTCGTCAGCTCGATCAACGTCCGCGGCGAGCTGAAGCCGAACGAGGTCTGCCGGACCGTGATCGTCCCGCCGGCCCTCTGGGTGACGGCCGGAGCCGCGGCCGCGACGGCGGGGATCATCGTCGTGAGCGACCCGGGCCCGCCGCCCGAAGTGAACCCGCCGCCGCCCGTCTCTCCGGCGAGCGCTCCTCCCTCGCCGGTCCGCTGACCCGCGGGACGCGCCGCGGAGCGCCCGGCCGGCCGCCCCCCGGCCGGCGTAGGATGGAACCGAACGGATGAGACGGATCGTCGCCGCACTGCTCCTCGCCGTGGCCGCGCCCCTTGGCGCGGCGATGCTGGCCGACGATTTCTACCAGGCCCGCCTCCAGGAGGGGCGCCTCACGCTCCAGACCGGTCGGACGGCCGAGGCGGCGGACCTGCTCCGGCTGGCCGGGTTCGGCCTGATGGACTCGCCGCCGCTCTACACGGAATCGCTCGTCTTCCTCGGGATCGCCCAGGAGCGCCTCGGCCGGGGAGCCGACGTCGACGCGACGCTCCGGCGCTTCCTCGAGGCCGAGAAGCGCTTCGGCGGCTACGGCCGGATCGCGCTCCCCGAGGAGGCGCGGCGCGAGTTCGACGCGCTCCTCCTGCGGCGGCTGCCGTCGGCCGTCCTCCTCTCGGTGCCGGGCCTCGCCCGGCTCGTCGAGACGGAGGAGCAGAAGGTGGCGAAGCTCCCGCCTGCCGAGCGGGAGCCCGTGCTCCTCGCGAAGGCGAAGGCGGAGCCCTCGAACCCGGCGTGGCCGATCGGGCTGTCGCGGCTCGCGCTCGAGAAGGGGGACGCGAAGGGCGCCGCGAAGTGGGCCGAGGCGGCGCTCGCCGTCGACGCGCGGAACGTCGCGGCGCGGAAGGCGCGCGCGCGCGCCTTCACGGCCCGGAAGGAATACGCGGCGGCCCTGGCCGACCTCGCGGCGCTGCCGCAGGGAGCCGTGGAGGCGGACCCGGCGCTGAAGGGGGACCTCGTCGTCTGCCTCGCGGGGACGAAGAGGTGGGCCGAGGCGCGCGCGGCGGCGAAGGGGCTGCCGGCGGAGCAGCTCGCGCGGCCCGACGTCTCCGCGGCCCTCGCGCAGCTGCCGCCCGCGGTTTGACCGGATCTCGGCGCGGCCGATACTCTGGAACGGACGGGGAGGGAGAGGCCATGGCTGCTCGGAGGGAAAGCTCGATCCCGGGGACGGGCCGGCCGCGGGCCGGCGCCGCGATGCTGGCGCTCGCGCTCGCCGCGCTCGCCGGGACGGCCTGCGTGACGACGAACGAAGCCGCGCGCCCGGCGGCGAACGACCCCGAGTACGTGGCGAAGCTGGACGGGCTCGCGCGGACGCTCGAGACGCGGGACGTGGACGCGATCATGGGGCTCTACGCGCAGGACACCTACTCGCTCTCGTTCGACCAGCAATGGTCGTTCGACTCGGGGGCGGCGGACCACCGCGGGCTCCTCGTGAAGCTGATGTCCGGCCTGTCGTCCCTGAAGATCGAGTGGGACCCGCACGTCGAGGTCGACCGGACCTCGGAGCGGGTCTGGACGACGCGGCACTTCAAGGCGAGCGCCGTCGAGAAGACGGGCAAGGAGTGGACGGTCACCGGCTGGCACAGCGCGATCTGGGAGAAGCGCGGCGAGGCGGTCCTGATCGCCTACGAGCACGTCAACCTCGACCCGAAGGCGGTCGAGCCGCCTCCGCCTCCCGTCGCCGCCGTGCCGCCCGCGGCGGCGGCCCCCGCGCCCGCGCCGGCCGTCGAGACGTTCCCCGACATCTTCTTCGACTACGACAAGTGGGACATCCGCCCCGACCAGCACGAGCCGATCGGCGTCGTCCTCGCGTGGCTGAAGAAGCACCCCGAGACGGAGATGACGATCGAGGGGCACTGCGACGAGCGCGGCTCGACGCGCTACAACATCCGCCTCGGGGAGCGGCGCGCCGCCGAGACGAAGGCGTGGCTCGTGAAGAACGGCGTCGCCCCCGAGCGGCTCCGGACGGTCTCGTTCGGCAAGAGCCGGCCGTTCGAGACGGGGCGGTCGGAGGGCGCGTGGCAGTCGAACCGCCGGTCGCACTTCGTCGTGACGAAGGGGCCGAGCCGGAGCGAGTGACGGGCGCCGACGGACGCGCCGCGGGGCGGCCGGCCGGGGAGGCCGGCCGCCCTTCGCCTTTCGAGGGCGGGGCGTACGTCGTCCCGCTCTGCGACGGCGGCGCGGTCGTCGTCGACGCGGAGACGCTCGCGGGCGCGATCCTGAACGAGGTGGGGGCGTTCGTCCTCGAGCGGGCCCGCTCCGGCGTGACGGGGCTCGAGCCGCTCGTGGAGGCGGTGGAGGCCGCCTTCGACGCCCCGCGGGAGGCGATCCGCGAGGACGTCGCCCGCTTCCTCCGCGAGCTCGCCGCGCTTCAGGAGCGCGAGGCGAAGAGGTAGCGGACGAGCCGCGCCGCGAGGTGGAAGGGGCGCGCGGCGAGGGCGAGGGCGTACTTCGCCGGCGTGTCGGCGCCGTAGAGGACGCGGGCCTGCGAGGGCCCGATCGCGAGCGCGTGCCAGGCGTTGCGCAGGAGCCCCGCGAGGCCGCCCCGGTCCGCGGGGGAGGCGGCGAGGTTCCGGAGCTTGAGCGTCGCGGGGTAGCGCGGGTCGAGCGCGCCGCGGACGAGGTGCGCGAGGAGGCGCGCCTCGGGCGCCTCCCGCCTCGCGAGGACGCCGGCCGCGCCTTCCGAACCGAGCAGGGCCGGCAGCTCCCACGCGGCGCGGGCGTCGCCCTCCTCGACCTCCGCGGCGACGAAGGGAAGCGCCTCGTCGAGGAGGCCGCGGCCCGAGGCGCGGCGAAGGTCGTCGAGGTCTCCGAGGAGCTTCCAGGCCGGATAGGCGGCCGGCTCGAGCCCGTGCTGGAAGAGGCCGTGCGCCAGGGC
>JBDIBE010000352.1:0-3806 GCA_039812785.1 Thermoanaerobaculia bacterium
TGCTTCAGGCAGGCGAGGACGCCGCCCTCCTGGAGCCCCTTCACCGTCGCCGCGACGAAGCGCCCGACGGCCTCCGGCTCCTCGCCGAAGCTCCGCGTGTTGATGACCGGGTTGTCGGGGTCGTTGTTGACGTCGGCGACGGGGGCGAAGACGACCTGGATGCCGAGCGCGCGGGCCGCCTCGGCCGTGGCGCGGGCGCGCCGCTCGGCGAGGTCGAGGTCGCCCGCGGCGGCGACGGCCATCGCCGAGGGGCCGAAGACGAGGTCGGGGAAGCGCATCCCGGGCCCCGACTCGAGGTCGGCCGCGACGAGGAGCGGCACCTTCGCCTTCGCGTTGAGCCGGTGGTTCAGGTCGGCGGTCTCGAGCGGGGTCCCCTGGAACCAGACGATGCCGCCGACCCCGTCCTCCGCGACGAGGCGCGCGAGGTCGAGGTACTCCGGGTCGTCCTCGGCGCGGTAGACGCCGCGGGACGGGACCATGACGACCTGAGCCGCCTTTTCGCGAAGCGTGAGCGAGGCGACGGCGGGGGCGCTCCCCTGCGGGACGGCCGCCGCGGCGGGGGCCGCCGGAGGCTTCGCGGGCGGGGCGCCGGCGCAACCGGCGAGGAGGAGGGCGGAGGCGAGAAGGAGAGGGCCGCCGGATGCCCGGCGGCCCTTCGGTGTGGATCTCCGTTCGTGCGTCACGGCGGCCCGATCATAGGCGGGGCCGCCGCTCCCGCGTCACTGGCTCACGGTCATCGGGACGTAGCTCCCGTCGTTCGTGCCGGAGGAGGAGGTCGCGCCGTCGTTGACGACGCCGTAGGCGTAGAAGGCGTCGAAGCCGTCGACGACGGTGAGGTGGACGTAGCCGCCCGGGACGGATCCGAGGACCCCGTCCAGCTGTTTCCACTGGCCGGGCGCGAGCGGTCCGACCGTCTGCTCCCCGGCCTTCGCCCCGGTGGCGCCGTTGTAGACCTCGACGCGGACCGTGATCGGCTCGTTGAAGAGGCCGGCGTTGACGATCGCGAGGTTCGAACGGACCGCCGAGTTCTGCTGCAGGCCGAAGACCCAGGCGTCGACGGCCGAGCCGAGGCCCGAGAGGCTCGTGTAGAAGAGGCCGTACTGGCCGCCGATCGGCGCGGGCGCTCCGGTCCGCGCCCCGGAGAGGCCGACGAGGAGAGAGGTGTCGCTCGCGTAGGCGACCTGGAGGGCGCCGGCGTAGTTCGCGCCGCGCGGCCCGATCGTCGCTCCCGCGCCGCGGAGCTCCTGGAGGACGTCGGGGAAGATCGCCTGCTCGAGCGGGCCGAGCTCGACGTAGAAGAGCCCCGTGGAGTCGCCGCTCCCCGAGAGCGACTCGAAGTACTCGAGGAAGGCGTAGCCCGCCTCATCGGAGAGGTTCGAGACGACGAGCTCGCTCTGGAACCTCGAGGTCTCGACGAGGACGGGGACCGTCCCGAACGCGTCGACGTCGTCCGCCGGCACGGCGGGGACGTAGGAGCCGTCGTTCGTCGTGTTGTCGTTGAAGACGGCGTAGGCCGTGTACGGCTCGGTCCCGGAGGTCCTCTCGAGGAGGATCCAGCCGTCGGAGTAGCCCGCGGCGCCGAGGACGCTCCCGAACTGCGTCCACTGTCCCGGGCCGAGGTCGACGTCGTCGTAGACGGCCTCGGTCCCGTCCCCCTTCACGATGTAGACGCGGAGGGTGATCGTCCCGCTCGTCCCGGCGTTCGCGAGGGCGAGGTTGCTCCGGTCGGCGGAGCCTTCGCGGAGGCCGACGAGGACGGAGTCGCCGTCGAGGAGCTGCGAGGGCGTGAGGCCGGGATAGGAGAGCCCGGCGCGGCCGTTCGCCGACGGGGTCGTCGTCCGCACCCCGGCGTAGCCGGCGTCCTCGGAGGAGAGCCCCTCGAAGCGGACGCGGAGCGTCCCCCCCTGGTTCGAGCCGCCCGCGGGGATGGCGAGGCCCTTCGACCGCAGGTACGCGATGGCGTCGGGCACGACGAGCTGGCGGCCCGCCGGGAGCGTCTCGGAGACCGTGCCGCTCCCCGCGCCGCCGCCGAGGAGCGCCGAGCCGGTGTAGGTCAGCCGGACGGTCGACGTGCTCGTCCCGCGGTTCGCGAGCGTCAGCTCCGAGCTGAACCGGGCGCCCCCCTTGCCCGCGACGTCGAGGACGATCGGGACGAAGAGCGTCTCGACGGCGGTCCCGCCGGTCGTCGGCTTCCCCGCGACGGTGATCGTCCGCTGCGTCTGGTTCGAGGCGCCGCCGCCGGTGACCGTCAGCGTGACGGTGTAGGTGCCGGGGCTGGCGTAGGTGTGGGACGGGTTCTTCGCCGTGGAGGAGTTCGCCCCGCCCGAGGACGGGTCGCCGAAGCTCCACGACCAGGTCGACGGCGTGCCGCGGGAGGCGTCGCTGAACCCGACCGGCTGGCCCGCGAGCGGCGAGACCGGGCTGAACGAGAAGTCGGCGGCGAGCGCGGCGCCGCCGCCGCTCCCGGCGAGGACGCGGAGGACCGTGCGGGGGCTGTGGCCGAGGATGAAGCGGTTGTTCGAGGGCTTTCCGGCGACCCAGGCCTGGTCCTCGCTGCCGTTCACGGTGACGATCGCGCCGACGTAGTAGTCGCCCGCGGCCGTCCCGGCGGGGACGGTGAGCGGCGCGCTCCAGGTCCCGTCCGCGTTGACCGGGACCGACCCGACCGTGCCGTTCACGAGGACGACGTCCCCCGGCTGCGGGTACTGCCTGCCGGTGCTCGCGGGCCAGGCGTAGAAGGTGACGACGACGTTCGAGGCGGCCTGGTTCCCGACGTTCTGGAGCGTCCAGCGGTCGGCGGTGAAGGCCTCGCCCGGCGTCACCGAGGTCTTCGAGAGCGTCGCGTACTCCTGCGCGTACTGGTCGTTGCCGTAGACGAGCGGGTAGATCGCGACGTCGAGGAGCGACCCCGAGCGCGAGGGGTACTGGGTCCTCACGGTCTTCGAGTCGATCCGCGTCACCCAGCGGGCCGCGTCGTCGTTGGCGTAGTTCATGACCGAGAAGCTGCTGCCGGTGCTCAGCTTGAAGATGTGGTGCAGTCCGAGCGTGTGCCCCACCTCGTGGAGGACCGTCGCCTGGACCATCGCGAGGCCGCCGCGCTGGTCGTTCCCGGGGTTGAACCAGTCCGGCGTCCAGCCGGAGCCGAACCCGGCGTTGACGACGACGTCGGTCTCGGTGAAGGGGCCGCAGCCCGTCGCGACGAACTCCCGGCACTCGTTGAAGTTCCCGAAGCTGTCGTCGGGGTACATCACGGCGCGGCCGAAGAGGCCCGGCTCCATCTTGAAGCCGTACTGCGCGTAGGACTCGTCGGAGGTGATGTAGGTGTTCACCTCGTTCAGGCCGTTGTGGGACCCGAGGGCGCTCCCCGAGTCGATCCGCACGTTGAAGAGGCTCACGTACCGGTTCCACTCGGCGAGCATGTCGGCGGTCGCCTGCTTCTCGGCGGCGGAGGCGTTGCGGCCGCGGACCCAGTAGTCGCGGACGATCCCGGTCTGGTAGCCGCACCAGCACCCCTCGCCGTCGACCCAGCGCGCGTTCGCGCTCGCCTGGGCGAGGAGGGGGGCCGGGGCGAGGAGGAGGAGGAGGGCGAGGGCGCGCGGCGTCTTCACGGCCTCACCTCGCGTCCTTCCCGAGGAGCCTCGCGACGTGCGCCCGGAGCGCGTCGCGCGACACGGTCGCGCCGTCGAGGCGCAGGCGCGTCGCGTTGCGCGGCCTCGCGACGCGGACGGCCGGCTTCTTGACGGCGTTCCCGGCGGCGTCGCGCCAGGTCAGCTCGGAGAGCCGTATCGGCGCGGCGCCCTCCTCGC
>JBDIBE010000353.1:0-3805 GCA_039812785.1 Thermoanaerobaculia bacterium
CGTCGACCCGGCCTTCGGGCCCCGCGTCGCCGAGGCGGTCGCCGATGCCGCGGCGCGCCTCGACACGATGCCGTGCGCCCTCGTCCTTTCCGACTTCGTCGACACCCGCACGGGACGGACCCTCGCCGAGAACCTCGCCCTGACGGGCCGCACCGCCTCCGAGCACGTCCTCTCGCGCCTGTTCCGGCGCCCGTCCTCGGTCCGGCCGTTCGGCGGCCGGCGCGTCTTCGCGTACACGTCGCCGTCGAGCCCCGTCGTCTTCCTCTGCCGCGACGACCTCCTGCGCGTCCAGAACCAGACCCGACTCGTGACGGCCGTCGTCATCCACGAGATCCTCCACACGCTCGGCCTTCAGGAGGACTCCCCCTCCTCGGCGGCCGTCACCGAGCGCGTCCTGGCGCGCTGCTTCTGACCGGGACTTCCCGCCTGTCCGGTCGATGTTCATTCGGACGAATCGTACGCCGGCACGGAGGCATAGAATTTCCCCGAACCCGCCATGGACAGGCTGTCGCACTACGAGCTCGTGGAGCAGCTCGGCGAGGGCGGCATGGGCGTCGTGTACAAGGCGCGCGACCTCAGGCTCGGCCGCTTCGTCGCACTGAAGGTCCTCGCGCCGGGCAAGGCCTCCGACCCCGAGCGCCGACGCCGCTTCGTACAGGAGGCGAAGGCCGCCTCCGCGCTCGACCACCCGAACGTCCTCACCGTCCACGAGATCGGCTGCGAGGACGGTGTCGACTTCATCGTCACCGAGTACCTCCCCGGCCGCACCCTCGCGCAGCTCGTCCCGAAGCACGGGCTGCCGCCGCAGGAGGCGCTCCGGATCGCCGTCCCCGTCGCCGACGCCCTCGCCGCCACGCACGCCGCCGGCGTCGTCCACCGCGACCTCAAGCCGGCCAACGTCATGGTGACCGACGCGGGGCTCGTGAAGATCCTCGACTTCGGCCTGGCCCGCTTCGTCGAGCGCGGCCCGGTGACGGAGGGAGAGGAGACCGAGGCGGTCCTGACGAAGGAGGGCGCCGTCGTCGGCACCTGCGCCTACATGTCCCCCGAACAGGCTGAGGGGCGCGAGGTCGACGCCCGCTCCGACGTCTTCTCCTTCGGCGCCGTCCTCTACGAGATGGTGACCGGGAGGAAGGCCTTCGCCCGCGAATCGCCGTCCGCCACGATCGCCGCCGTCCTGCGCGACGAGCCGGAGCCGGCCGCCAGCGTCTCCGGCTCCGTGCCGCCCGAGTTGGACCGTGTCATCCACCGCTGCCTTCGCAAGGACCCGGCGCGGCGCCTCCAGAGCATGCTCGACTTGAAGGTCGCGCTCCTGGAGATCGAGGAGGCGCTGGGCTCAGGATTCCGGAGCGCTTCGTCCGCGCGAAGATCGGGGCGTGGGCCCGTCCTCTGGTCAGGGGTCGCGGTCGCCGTCGCCGGGCTCGCGGCGATCGGGTTCTGGTTCGGCCGCTCCGCGGCCCCGAAACGGCACGCGGAAACGGATCCCGTACCCCTGACCAGCCTCCCCGGAATCACCCAGCATCCCTCGCTCTCCCCGGACGGCCGTCAGGTCGCCTTCTCGTGGAACGGTGAGAAGCAGGAGAACTTCGACATCTACGTCAAGCTCGTCGGACCGGGTCCGCCGCTTCGCGTGACGACCGACCCGGCCCGCGACGCGGCGCCGGCCTTCTCTCCGGACGGGACCCAGATCGCTTTTCTCCGCCGGCTGGACCCCCAGCGCGCCGCGATCGTCCTCGTGCCGGCCATGGGGGGACCGGAGCGAAAGCTGGCCGAGGCCCAGTTCGCGAGCAAGCTGGAGTGGGCGCGGGACGGCTCGACCCTCGTCGTCTCCGCGCGACTTCCCGGCGACAGGGCTTTCGGAATCTTCGCCCTGTCGGTGGGTTCCGGGGGGATGCGGCGCCTCACCCTGCCGCCCGAGGAGGTGTTCGCCGGCAACTTCGCCGGCGACGACTTCCCCGCACTCTCCGCCGACGGGCGGACCCTCGCGTTCCGAAGGCGCGTCTCCACGCAGAGCAGCGAGATCTACCTCCTCCCGCTGAAAGCCGGCCTCGAGCCGGACGGCGAGCCCCGACGGCTCACGTACGAGGAGTCGACGGCGAGCCTTCCGGCCTTCACGCCGGACGGGAGGTCGATCGTCTTCTCGGTCGGCGCGGGGGCCCACACGACGCCGCGCCTCCGGATCATCCCGGTCTCGGCCCGCGGTGCGAAGGCCGAGCGGATCGACTTCGGGGAAGGGGGCGACTGGCCGACGATCTCGCGCCAGGGACGGCTCGTCTTCGTCCGGTCCTTCCTGGACGTGAACGTCTGGCGCGTTCCCCTCGGCGGCGGAGCCCCCGACCGGTTGATCGCCTCGACGCGCCGGGACGTCAAACCCAGGTACTCGCCGGACGGCCGGACGATCGTCTTCCAATCCGACAGGTCCGGCAGCAACCAGCTCTGGCTGGCCGACGCCGACGGATCGAACCAGCGCCCGCTGACCTCGATGCGCGGAGCGATGTACGCCGGGGGCTTTTCGCCCGACGGGAGGTGGCTCCTCGCCGTCTCCAGCGAGGAAGGCCAGATGGAGATCTACCGGACGACGCCGGAGGGGAGGACGCCCGAGCGACTGACCCGGCACAGGGCCCACGACTCCGTCCCGAACTGGTCGCACGACGGCCGCTGGATCTACTTCCTCTCGAACCGGGACGGCACGTTCCAGGTCTGGAGGATGCCCGCGGAAGGGGGTCCGCCGGTCCGCGTCACCAGGGGCGGCGGGTACGAAGCAAGAGAGTCGCCGGACGGCAGAACGCTCTACTACTCGAAGCAGGATTCGATTGCGGGCTGGTCGCTCTGGAGCGTTCCGACCGCCGGGGGCGAAGAGGTGACAGTGGTCCCGAAGCTCGGCAACCCCTACGACTTCGTCGTCACGTCCGAAGGGATCGCGTGGCTCGACTCGATCCAGGCCGGAGGCCAGCTGAGGTTCCGCAGCCTGGGCGACGGGTCCGAGCGTGTCATCTACACCCTCCCGAGGCGGTGCGAGATCGGCCTCGACTTCAGACCGGACCTCGGCTTCGCCCTCTTCACCCAGGTCGACCACGAGTCGACCGAGCTGATGCTCGTCGAGGGCTTTCGGTGACCGGCAGGACGATCTCCCACTACGAGCTCGTGGAGCAGCTCGGCGAGGGCGGGATGGGTCTCGTCTACAAGGCGCGCGACCTCCGCCTCGGCCGCTTCGTCGCCGTGAAGGTGCTCGCCCCCGGAAAGGCGTCCGATCCCGAGCGGCGCCGGCGGTTCGCCCAGGAGGCGAAGGCCGCTTCCGCGCTCGACCACCCGAACGTCCTGACGGTTCACGAGATCGGGCACGAGGACGGCGTCGACTTCATCGTCGCCGAGTACGTCCCGGGGAGGACCCTCGCGCAGCTCCTGCCCCGCCACGGCCTGCCGCCGGCGGAGGCCCTGCGCCTCGCGATCCCGATCGCCGACGCCCTCGCCGCCACGCACGCGGCAGGAGTAATCCATCGCGACCTCAAGCCCGCCAACGTCATGGTCTCCGACTCGGGGATCGTGAAGATCCTCGACTTCGGCCTCGCCCGGTTCGTCGACCACGGCCCCCTGACGGAAGGAGGGGAGACCGCGGTGGTCCTGACGAAGGAGGGCGCCGTCGTCGGCACCTGCGCCTACATGTCGCCCGAGCAGGCCGAGGGGCGCGAGGTGGACCCGCGCTCCGACGTCTTCTCCTTCGGCGCCGTCCTCTACGAGATGGTGACCGGCCGTAAGGCCTTCGCCCGAGAGTCGCCGTCGGCGACGATCGCGGCCGTCCTCCGCG
>JBDIBE010000354.1:0-3784 GCA_039812785.1 Thermoanaerobaculia bacterium
TCCGGAAGGCCTCCTCGAACGGCTGCCCCTCGGACATCCGCCGGAGCACCCTTCGGGGGAACGCCGACCCGTGCCGGGCGAGGAGGTCGCCGAAGAAGGCCGACGAGAGCGAATAGGCGCGCGCGGCGTCGCTCCGTCCCCCCTGGAAGAGGAGGTCCACCTCCGCGAACCTCAGGCGCGGCCCGAGGAGGACGGCGAACGTCTCGCGGAGGTCGTCCTGGAGCGCCCTCTCCCGCCCCGCGGCCATCGCGAGCCCCTCGTCGAACCAGCGCGGCACGCGCCGGCCGCCGGCCGCGCGGAAGGTCAGGACGTGCGTCACCTCGTGGCGGATCACGTCGTCGAATCCGTCGTCGGGCCAGGCGGGCGTCCGCGTCGGCACGAGGACGACGACGCCGGCCGGGGGGTCGGCGTACGCCACGGCCCACGACGGCGCGCGCCGGGCGAGCGGGCTCCCCTCGGGGGCGACGAGGACGCGCACCGTCCCCGGCTCCCAGAGGCCCGTCAGCTCCATTGCGGGGAAGAAGAGCTCGGGGGGGAGCTTCGCGACCTCGGCGGCGTAGCGCGCGAGCTCCGGAGGCGCCTCGACCTCGAGCTTCAGCGGCTCCGAAAAGGCGACGGCGGCCCCGAGGAGGGCCGCCGCGCCGACGAGGAGGAGAAGACGGCGCGCCGCCGTCAGCGCTTCCACTTCTTCAGGATGTCGACGACGTTGTCGCCGATCCGGAGGAGGTTCTCCTTCGAGGAGCCGCCGATGTGGGGCGTCATGACGACGTTCGGGGCGGTCAGGAGCGGGCAGGACGGGTCGGGCGGGTCGCTGTAGAAGACGTCCGTCGCGTAGGCCCGCACCTTGCCGCTCTTCAGGGCCTCGGCGAGGTCCTCCTCGACGACGACCTTTCCGCGAGCCGTGTTGATGATGACGACGCCGTCCTTCATCTTCGCGAAGGCGTGCCGGTCGAGCATCCCCTTCGTCTCCGGGGTGAGCGGCAGGTGGATGGAGATGTAGTCGGCGAGCGAGAAGAGCTCGTCGTCGTCCTCCACCATGTCGGCGAGGGCGTGGTTCGAGATGTAGTGGTCGTGGGCGACGACGCGCATCCCGAAGGCGAGCGCGCGGCGCGCGACCTCGGTGCCGATGAGCCCCGCGCCGAGGAGGCCGAGCGTCTTGCCGTGGAGCTCGGTCCGCTTCAGCTCCTTCTTGAGGAACTTCCCCTCCTTGATGCCGTTGTGCCCCTCGATGACCCGGTTCGGGACCGTGAGCATGAGGGCCATCGTCAGCTCGGCGACGGCGATGGAGGAGGCGCGCGGGGTGTTCTTGACCTCGATCCCCTTCTCGCGCGCGGCCTGGACGTCGATGTTGTCGAGGCCGACGCCCCCGCGGATGATCAGCTTCAGGTTCGGTGCGCCCTCGAGGTACTCCTTCGTGACCTTCGTCTTCGAGCGGACGAGAAGGACGTCGGCCTCTCCGGCCTTCGCCGCGTCCATCGTGACCTCTCCGAACGGCGCGAGGCGGCCGGGGAGCGAGTCGTCGAAGGCGTCGGCGATCAGGATCTTCATCTCTTCCTCCTGGCGTTTCGGGCGCGAAGCGCCCGAAGGAGATTCTAGGCCGGGAGGGAGGGTGGGGCGGATGGAAACGAACGCGGTCCGGCGGCTGATACCCGCCGGACCGCCAATGGGGACGACGAAGGGATGGATTTCCTGGCAGGCTCCGAAGCTACTTCCCCTCGAGGAGCTTCTCGGCGACCTCCGGTTCGAGTGGCTGGGCTGTGGTCACGTTGACGGGGGCCGGCTGTTCCGGAAACAGCTCCGAGAGGAGGATGTAGAAGTGCGAGGCGTTGAATACGGACAGGTCGAGGCCTTCCCCACAAAGCGAGGCGAACAGCGAAACGTCGGACAGAAAGTCCTGCGGCAGCTTCGCCACGGCCGCCTGCATCTTCTTCCGCGCGTCTGCCCCGTCCATGCTTCCCTGGGGAAGATCGGCGCGGACAATCCAGCGCAAGGTCGAGTCCTTCAGGCGGAGCATTAGGCCATCGGGCAGCTTGTCCTTGGCGAAGCCGAGCGTTCCGCGCATCGTGAGGGAAACGTCTCCCCAAGAGAGCCGAATCTCGAAGGAGTCCCACGCTGATTCCGAACGGGACGACGCCTGGAGGATCCTCCCGCTCGGCATCCGAAGCGAGACGATATCGGAGACGTCCGCGGAAGGGATCGAGAGCGTCCTCGTTCCTACCGCGTCGACGACTCGTCCGTCAGCGAGGAAGATCCGGGAGGCATACCTCTCGACGTGGGGTTTCGTCGGCTCGGCGGAGGAACTCCCTGCAGCGAGAGCCAGCAAGAGGGATGCGAGAGCCCAGCCTGAAGAGCGCGTCATGGCCTTTTCATCGGCGCTAGGCGCACGAGTTGTCGATCGTGCACTTCAGAATGTCCTGGTCCTTCACGTCGGCGCACTGCTTGAAGCAGAGTGCCCTTGCGGGGCCCAGCATACCTGAACAGGAGTCCTTGATGCACTTGTTGTAGTTCTGAATGGCCGTTGCCTTGCAGATGCAGCACTTGTCGGCCGGCGGGCACGCCGCAGGGTTGCCACCCGTGCTCGGGTCCTGGTTGAAGACGGCGAGGGCGGGTGACGCAGAAAGGAGCGCCACGAAACAAAGGGAGAGAACGCCAACAGTGAAACGAAACATGCCGGGATCCTTTCAGATTGATCTGCGCATTGTGCGGTACGCATTCTCCGACTGTTGGGGGGGGCGTCAATAGGCGAGGTGCAATTGCAAGGCGTTCTCGGTGTCGTGGGCGATGGCGATTCGGGTCGGCCCTGCCGGGCGTCTTCCGGCCTCGGAAGTCGGAGTGATCCTGGCCCGCCTCCCGGCGCTACGATGTTCGCGATGAAAGTCGAGATCGGGTTTCCGGAAGAGCGGCTGGCCGCGGCGCGGGCGCGGGTCGCCGCGGCCCGGCGGGTCGTGGTGAAGGTCGGGACGAACGTCGTCATGCGTGACGACGGGGCGCCCGCGCTCGGGCGGCTCTACGGACTCATCGAGTCCGTCGCGGGGGAGCGGCGGGCGGGGCGCGAGATGGTCGTCGTCTCGTCGGGGGCGGTCGGGCTCGGGGCGCAGCGGCTGGGCCTCGGCGGAAGGCCGAAGACGCTCGCGTTGAAGCAGGCGTGCGCGGCGATCGGGCAGGGGCGGCTCATGTCGGTCTGGTCGGAGGCGTTCGAGAAGCTCGGCGTCGTCGCGGCGCAGGTCCTCCTGACCGAGGACGACTTCGCGAGCCGCGGACGCTACCTCGCCCTCCGCGCGACGCTCGAGGAGCTGCTCTCCCTCGGCGCCGTCCCGGTCCTCAACGAGAACGACACGGTCGGCACGGCGGAGCTCGAGACGGAGGCGGGGAAGGTCTTCGGCGACAACGACAAGCTCTCGGCGCTCGTCGCCGCCAAGCTCGGCGCCGACCTCCTCGTCATCCTCTCCGACGTGGACGGCCTCTACACCGCGAACCCGGCGAAGGACCGGGCCGCGTCGCGCATTCCCGTCGTCACGGAGGTGACGCCCGAAGTCCGCGCCTTCGCCGAGGGGGCGGGCGCGCGCGGCCGCGGCGGGATGGCGACGAAGCTCGAGGCGGCGGCGGTGGCGACGTCCTCCGGGGCGCTCGCCGTCGTCGCGAGCGGGAGGAGGCCGGGCGTCCTCGAGGAGGTCCTCGCGGGGGCCGACGTCGGGACGCTCTTCCTCCCGAAGAGCTCGCTCACCGGCAAGCGCCGATGGATCGCGTGGGCGGCGCTTCCCTCCGGCGCGATCCGCGTGAACGA
>JBDIBE010000355.1:0-3775 GCA_039812785.1 Thermoanaerobaculia bacterium
CGCCCGCGACGAGGCCGGAGCCGGTGGCGAGATGGAGCGTCCCCGCGACGTCGGCCGCGTCGAGGACGCGCGCGTCGCCGAGGAGCTCGCCGCGGTCGGACGGCCGCTCGGCCTCCCGGAAGGAGAGCGGCCTCGTCTTCTCGGCGCGGAGCGCTTCCGGCGCCGCCTCGCGGGCGACGGTCCGCCCGACGCGCAGGAAGAAGGCGCCGGCCGCGAGGCCCGCGGCCAGGAGGACGCCCGCCCCGAGGAGGAGCGCGCGGCGCGCGGCGGGGGACATGAGGCTTCGAGTCTAACGGCCGGCGGGCCGGCCGGACGTGACGGCCGTCGCTTTCAGCGACGCCGGACCTGCGACAGGACCATCTCGAGGTTCGCCCGCCCCTTCTCGTAGTCGGGGCGGAGCCTCACGCACTCCTCCATGTGGGCGATCCCCTCGGCGATCCGCCCCGTCTTCACGAGGACGACGCCGAGCCCGTTGTGCGCGAGGTAGTCGGCGGGCGACGGGGTCCTCAGCGCCTCGCGGAACTCCCTCTCCGCGTCGGCGAGCCGCCCCTCCTTCGTGTAGATCGCCCCGAGGTGGGTTCGGACCTCGCCGTCCGCAGGGTCGAGGGCGAGGGCGGCCTCGAGCCTCCCGGCCGCCTTCCCGAGGAGCCCGCGCGCCTCCTCGACCTGCGCGAGGTTGAGGAGCGTCGGGAGGGCGTCGGGCTTGATCTCGAGCGAGCGCTCGAAGTGCGCGACCGCCTCGTCCGTCCGCCCCTTCTCGAGGAGCTCGCGGCCGTAGTTCGTGTGGCAGATGAAGCACTCCGGGTTGAGGGCGATCGTGTGGAGCCAGAGCGACTCGGAGTCGCGGTAGGGCTCGGCGGCCCGGGACGTGAGCGCCCCGAGGAGGGCGAGGCCCGCGACGGCCGCGACCGCCGCCGCGCGGACGGCCGCCGCGGGGGCCTTCGCGAGGAGCGCCGCCGCGCCGCAGACGAGCGCGGCGCAGCCGACCGCGACCGCCTGGTAGGCGAAGTGGTCGGCGACCCACGAGTAGCGCATCGCGTAGACGTTGAAGAAGCCCATCGCCGGGAAGAGGACGCCGCCGAAGAGGAGGAGCGCGGCGAGGGGGCCGCGGAGGCCGCGGCGTGCGAGGACGAAGGCGGCGGCGAGCGCCGCGAGCCACCCGAGCGTCGGGAGCCACTGGGCCGGAACGGTCGCGTCGACCGTCCAGCGGCGGTAGATGAAGGCGAGGTCCGACGGCCAGACGAGCTTCCCGGCGTAGAAGGCCGTCGCCTGCCCCGCGAGGACGACCCGGTCCCAGGCGCCGTGCGCCCACTCCTGCCCCTCGGCCCTCACCATCGTCCTCTCGAGCCAGGCGGTGAGCCACGCGAGGCCCGCGCCGACCGCGAAGAACGGGAGGAGGGGGCGGACGTCCTCCTTTCCCAGGCGACCCTGCCGCCACCAGGCGATCACGAGGAGGACGGCCGGGAGGACGCTCGCGGTCGTCTTCGCGAAGAGGGCGAGCGTGAAGGCGGCGAGCGAGAGCGAGAGAAGGACCGCGGGACGGCGGAGGAGCGGCTCGGCGGCGGCCCGCTTCGGCTTCTTCTTCGCGGCGGCCGCCTCCGTCCGGGCCGCAGAAGCCTCCCGGAACGAGAGCCAGGCGTGCGCCGCGAGGAGCGAGAGGACCATCGAGAGGGTGTTCTTCCGCTCCGTCACCCAGGCGACCGACTCGACCGCCATCGGGTGGAGGGCGAAGGCGGCGGCGGCGAGGAACGCGCCCGGCAGCGACAGCCTCCGAAGGAGCCGCCAGAGGAGGAGGGCGGCGCCCGCGTGGAGGAGGACGTTGACGAGGTGGTAGCCGAAGGGGTGGAGGCCCCAGAGGCGCTTCTCGACCCAGAAGGTCGTGAAGACGAGGGGGTAGTACTGCTCGTTCGCGGCGGTGTCGGTCCAGATCCGCGAGAGGCCGTCGAGGCCGTCGAGCGTCGGGTTCTCCGTGAGGTAGGTGTGGTCGTTCCAGACGTACCCGGCCTTCAGCGCAGGGAGGTAGGAGACGACGACGACGGCGACGAGGGCGAGAGCGAGGCCCGCGGCGGTCTTTCTCTCCACGGGGCGACGTTAGCACCCCGCGGGGCCCGCGGGCGGACCGCCTACCGCTTGAAGAAGCCCGACTGCGGAGTGCCGCCGGCCGGGGCGGGGCCGGAGCCGCCCATGAGCCGGTTGTTGAGCTCCTTGATCCGCTCGTTCAGCTGGGCGATGCGGGCGGCGGCCTCCTGCCGGATCCTCTCGTTCTCCTGCCGGGCCTTCTGCAGCTCGCCCTCCATCTCCTGCCCGCCGGTCGTGTGCGACTCGATGATGCGGTCCTTCGTCTGGAGGTCGGCCTCGAGGCCGGCGATCGTGTCGTCCTTCTCCTGGATGCGGAGCTTCCACTTCTCCTCCGCCTCCTCGTAGAGCTTCTTGATGTCCATGAGCTCGGTGATGGCGGAGAAGTCGTTGGCGGACGGGGCCATGATGCCTCCTCGGAACTTTTCCTCGATCTGGGGGAAGAGCTTGCGGAGCTTGAGCGAGAGGTCCTCGGGGTCGGCGGTGAGCTGCATCGCCTTGTCGTAGTCGATCGCGCCGTTCACGAGCAGCGCGATGAGCGACTGGTTCATCGACTGCATCTTGTAGTACGTGACCGACGACTCCATCTCGTCGAGGATCTCGTTCGAGTGCCCTTCCTCGATCAGCTTCGTGATCTTCGGGGAGTTGACGAGGATCTCGATGACGGCGACGCGCCCCTGCCCGTCGATCCGCTCGATGAGCTGCATGGAGCAGATCGCGCGGAGGACGAGGGCGAGCTGGCGGCGGACCTGGTTCTGCTGCCCGGGCGGGCAGCTGTCCATCACGCGGTCGATCGTCTGCGCGGCGTTGTTCGTGTGGAGGGTCGAGAAGACGAGGTGGCCCGTCTCGGCGGCCGTGATGGCCGTCTGCATCGTCTCCCAGTCGCGCATCTCGCCGACCATGATGACGTCGGGGTCCTGCCGCATCGCGTTCTTCAGCGCTTCCTGGAACGAGACGGTGTCCGTGCCGACCTCGCGCTGGCAGACGGAGCCGAGGTTGTCCTGGAAGAGGTACTCGATCGGGTCCTCGACGGTGACGACGTGGACGGGGTGGCGCTCGGTGATCCCCTTGATGATTCCCGCGAGCGTCGTCGACTTGCCCGAGCCGGTCGGCCCGGTCACGAGGACGAGGCCCGAAGGGTAGTCGCAGAACGTGTGGATGACGTCGGGGAGGTGGAGGTCGTGGATGCTCGGGATGGTGAAGGGGATCCGGCGGAAGACGGCCGACCAGCTGCCGCGCTGGAGGAAGATGTTCCCGCGGAAGCGGGCGAGCCCCTGGATGCCGTAGCCGATGTCGACCGCGTAGTGGGCCGTGAGCTTTTCCTTCTGGTGGGGCGTGAGGATCGTGAGGACCATGTCCTCGATCTCTTTGGGCGTCAGCGGGTCGGTCTTCAGCGGCACGAGGCGGCCGTTGATCCGCAGGAGCGGCGGCCGTCCCGGCTTCAGGTGGAGGTCCGACGCCTCCTTCTTCGTCACGAACTTCAACAGTTCGGTCAGATCCATGATCCTGATCCTCGCCCGAAGCTTATACCGATCCGCCGCGCGGCCGGGACCCTCCGGCGCCGGCGAGCCGTGCGACGAAGGAGCGCGCCTCGCGCCGTCCGCGGACCCGGCCCGTCGCGAGCGCCTCGTCGAGCCGGTCGAGCAGCCGGCCGAGCTCCGGGCCCGAGGCGCCGGAGAGGCGCGCGACCTCCTCGGGC
>JBDIBE010000356.1:0-3770 GCA_039812785.1 Thermoanaerobaculia bacterium
GAGCCCGCCCGGACCCCGCCCGTTCCCTTTCCGACGCCCGTCCGGACCGCCCTCCAGGCCACGCCCGCGCCGGCCCCCGTCCGGCTCGAGCGGGCCCTCGCGGCGCTCGCCGCGGGAGACTTCGTCGGGGCCGCGACGGAGGCGGCCGAGGAGAGGAGGCGTTCGCCCGGGGCGCGCGAGCTCGACCTCCTCGAGGCGGCCGCTCTCGGCGGGCGGTGGGTCCTCGAGGGAAGGAAGAACCCGGCGCTCCTGGAGTCCGCGCGCGAGCGCCTCGCGGCGTTCCGGCGGAAGGGGGGCTCGGCCCGCGCCGAGGCGACGCTCCTCTCGCCCTCGCTCCGGGCGCTCCTCGAGCCGCGCTGAGGCGCGCTCAGGGGGTCCGGACGACCCGGGTCCCGGCGACGAGATCGTGGAGCGCGCGGCGGTCCTTCCGGAAGAGGACCATCAGGAAGCCGAGGCCGAGGAGGGAGCCCGAAAGGTTCCAGGCGAGGAACCTCACGAGCGCCGCCTTCAAGCCGATCCCCGCGGCGCTCCCCGGCCCGGCGGGGACGACCGCGAGCCGGAGGAGAGCCTTCCCCGGGGTTCGCCCCGTCCGCGCCCACCCGCCGACGACGTACCAGAGGTTCGCGCCGACGATCAGGAGGCCGCAGCCGACGAGGATCCCGAGGAACGCCCAGTCGCGGAGGAGGTCGGCCGACTGGAACGCCTCGCGGAAGAGGAGGACGAGGAAGACCGGCGACAGCAGGAGGAGGTTCAGCGCGAGGAGGATGACGCCGTCGACGAGCGTGGCGAGGAGCCGCGGGAAGAACGACGCCGCCTCGGGGCCGCGGGCCTCCCAGGCGGCGGATGGACGCGCCTTCCGGGGCTTCGCGGCTGGGACGGGCCGTTCGGCCGACGCCGGCCGCCCGTCCGCGCGGATCGGGAACTGGGAGAGCGTCGCGTCGGGGAGCTTCTTCGGCGGCGGGGTCGGGAACGGCGCCGGCTCCCTCGGCGGCGTGGGCAGGACCTCCGGGGCCTCTTCGAGGACCGGGCGGCTCGTGACGCCCGAGCTGTGGACCGCGGCGAGCGCTGCGGCCGCCACGACGGGCGGCGGCGCGGCGGCGGCCTCGTCGACGCCTCGGAAGAGGTCGTCCGCCGAGATCTCGAGGGGGGAGGGCGCATGCGGCGCGGCCTCCGGCTCGGCGGGGCCCTCGCCGGACGGCTCGGGGCCGGGCGGAAGGCCTTCGGCCGCGGAGGGCGTCAGGAGCGCCGTCCTCTCGACGGGGCCGCTCGGCTCGAGGAGCCGGTACTCGATGACCGCCGCGCCGAGCTGGAGGCGGTCGCCGCTCCGGAGGATCGTCTCGTTGAGGATCCGCCGCCCCGCGACGAACGTCCCGTTCGAGGAGTTCAGGTCCTTCAGGAGCGCCGTGCCGTTCGAGAGCGTGACGAGCGCGTGGCTCCGCGAGACGGACTCGTGGTCGACCCGGACCGTGCAGGAGCGGCTCCGGCCGAGCGAGACCTCGCCGTCCGAGAGCTCGATCTCGCGGCCTTCGACGACGAGGACGTAGCGGTGCGCTCCTCCGGGCACGTCGGCGCCGATTGTAGGCGAGCCGGGGCCGCGGTGAAGCCCCGGAGCGCCTCCCCCGTCGCCGTCCCCCCGGCGGCGAGGAGGCGGGAGACCTCGCCCGCGAAGACGACCTGCCCGCCGTCGCGGCCGCCCCCCGGGCCGAGCTCGAGGAGGTAGTCGCACGCGAGGAGGAACGACGGGTTGTGCTCGACCGCGAGGACGGAGTGCCCCGCCGCGAGGAGCCGCCGGAGGACGCCGAGGAGGACCGAGACGTCCCGCGGGTGGAGACCCGTCGTCGGCTCGTCGAAGAGGAAGAGCGTCGGCCTGGCGCCGCCGTCGCCCCGGAGGAACGAGGCGACCTTGAGCCGCTGCGCCTCGCCCCCCGAGAGCGTCGCCGTCGACTGCCCGAGCCGGAGGTAGCCGAGGCCGGCGTCGGCGAGCGGCGCGAGGCGGGAGGAGATCGCGGGAAGGTCGGCGAAGAGCTCGAGCGCCTCGTCGACGGTCGTCTCGAGGAGCTCGTGGACGTTCCGCCCGCGGACCCTGACGTTCAGGACCTCGGGCGAGAAGCGGCGGCCGTCGCACGCGTCGCAGACGACCGTCACGTCGGCGAGGAACTGCATGTCGACCGTGACGACGCCCGACCCCTCGCAGCGCTCGCACCTCCCGCCCGGCGCGTTGAAGCTGAAGCTCCCCTTCGTCAGGCCGGCGGCGCGCGCCGCGGGGCTCCGCGCCCAGAGCGCGCGGACCTCGTCCCACGACTTCGTGTAGGTCGCGGGATTCGAGCGCGCCGAGCGGCCGAGCGGCGACTGGTCGACGAGGACGACGTCGTCGAACGCCTCGAGCCCCTCGATCCGCTCGTGCTCTCCCCGCTCGAGGGCGTCCGCCTCCTTCCGGCCGAGCGCGCGGAGCGCCCCGGAGGCGAGGACGTCGACGACGAGCGACGACTTCCCCGAGCCGGACGGCCCGCAGACGGCGGCGAGGACGCCCGTCGGGATCTCGGCCGTGACGCCGCGGAGGTTGTTCGCGCGGGCTCCGACGACGCGGACGAGACCGCGCGGGAGGGGCGACGTCCGCTCCGCGACCCCCTCGAGCGCCTCGCGCAGCGCCTCTCCCGTCGCGGTCGCCGCGCGCCCGAGCTGCGGGGGCGCTCCCTCGAAGACGAGCCGCCCGCCGTGCGCTCCGGCGCGCGGGCCGAGGTCAATCACGTGGTCGGCCGCCCGTATGACGTCGAGGTCGTGCTCGACGACGCAGACGGCGTTCCCCGAGTCGGCGAGGCGGCGGAGGACGGCGAGGAGCCGCGCGGTGTCGGCCGGGTGGAGGCCGACGGTCGGCTCGTCGAGGACGTAGAGCGTCCCGGTGAGGGCGTTCCCGAGCGCCCCGCCGAGCTGGACGCGCTGCGCCTCGCCCCCCGAGAGGGTGCGCACCGTCCGCGAGAGCGAGAGGTAGCCGAGGCCGACGTCGACGAGCGTCGCGACGCGCCGCTCGGCGTCGGCGATCAGGTGCGCGGCGCGGGCCCGGGAAGCCGCGTCGAGCGGCAGCGCGCGGAGGCGCGGAAGGAGCTCGTCGAGCGGCAGGTCGCAGAGCGAAGGGAGCGTCGCGCCGCCCACCGTGACCGCCCGCGCCTCGGGGGCGAGGCGCGTCCCGAGGCACTCGGGGCACCTCTCGTAGCCGCGGTACCTCGCGATCATGACGCGGACGTGCACCTTGTAGCGCTTCGTCTCGAGCCAGTCGAAAAGCCCCTTCACGCCGTACCAGTCGCCGTCGCCGTCCCAGACGAGGCGCCGCTCGCGCTCGGTCAGCGCGTTCCAGGGCACGTCGCGGCGGATGCCGAGCCTCCGGCAGGCGCGGTCGAGGTCGGGGTAGGCGCTCGCGTAGGCGGGCGTGTTGAACGGGGCGAAGGGCTTCTGGCGGATCGTCTTCGACGGGTCGGGGAGGACCTTCTCGCGGTCGAGGCCGGCGATCCGCCCGAAGCCCTGGCAGGCGCGGCAGGCGCCGCGCGGCGAGTTGAAGGAGAAGTGCGCGGGCGTCGGCTCCTCGAAGGCGCGGCCGCAGGAGTTGCAGGAGAGGCCGCGGAGGAACCGAAGCTCGCGCCCCGAGCCCGCCTCGCGGAGGAGGAGCTCCTCCTCGCCGACGGAGAACGCCCCGTCGATCGAGGCGGCGAGCTCGGCGTCGCCCGCGCGGAGGACGTGCCTCCCGACGACGAGCCTCACGAGGCCGTCCGCCGCCG
>JBDIBE010000357.1:0-3744 GCA_039812785.1 Thermoanaerobaculia bacterium
CCCGGCGCCCCGAGCCGAGAATCCCGTCCGCCGGGGCGTAGCGCAGCGGCAGCGCAGTTGCTTTGGGAGCAACAGGTCGGCGGTTCAAATCCGCCCGCCCCGACCACTCCTCCCCACGTCCGCTCCCGTCGACGCATCCGTCGGCCCTTTCCGCCCCGCGAGGGGCGCACGCGCGCTTGGCGCGGGATCTTGGCAGAGCGGCCGGAGCGCGTCGAGGGGCGCGCGTGGGGCTACGGGTCGCTCTTGACACGAGCTGGGTAAGACGCCATCTTACCCGCGTGAAGACGACCGTCTCGACCAAGGGGCAGATCGTCCTGCCCGCCGTGCTTCGCAGGCGGGACGGGATCGAGCCCGGCCAGGAGTTCGAAGTGGAGCGTGTCGAAGAGGGCCTCTACCGCCTCCGGCGCCTGGCGCGGCGGCCGAACGCCGGGCTCGTCAAGCTGCTCCTCGACTGCCCCGTCAAGGGGTGGTTCGAGCCGGCGCCGCGGGACGAGACGACGGACGGCCTCCGGAAACTGCGGCTCGGATGAGATTTCTCGTCGACGCGGACGTCCTCTGCGAGCCGACGAGGCCGTCGCCGGATGCGAGGGTGCTCGCCTGGCTCGAGGCGCACGAGAGCGAGATCGTCGTCGACGCCGTCGTCCTCGGCGAGATCGCCGCCGGCGTCCTCGGCCTTCCTGCGGGGAGAAAGCGCGAGCGTCTCGAAGAGTGGTTCGAGGCGCTCGCCGGCGTCGTCGAATGCCTTCCCTGGGACGCGGACGTTGCCCGTCGCTGGGCGCGCCTCGTCGCGGACGCACGGAAGAAGGGACGCACGCTCCCTCTCCTCGATTCGATGATCGCGGCCACCGCCCTGCACCACGGCCTCGTCGTCGCGACGAGGAACGGGGACGAATTCCGAAGGGCCGGAGTCGAGGTCCTCGACCCGTTCGCCTGAGAAACCGCGCGTTCGGGGCCGTGCGGACGCGCCGGCGTCCGTTTCCGGTGGAGCGGGCACAGCGCCCTCCTTCGCCGTCGTCGCCCGCCCTTCCGCGGGCTACCATGGCCGGCTGGAGGATGACGGAATGGGCCTCGGCGGGGCGCAGGCCGGCGGAAGAGAAGACGGGGGGAGCGCGGGCGAACGGATGGTCCGGGTCGGCTGCCCCGCGCACAACTGCGGCGGGCGCTGCGTCCTCCTCGCGACGGTGAGGGACGGGCGCATCGTCCGCCTCGAGGCGGACGACCGGCCCGACTCCGTCGCCGCGCCCCAGCTCCGGGCCTGCGTCCGCGGCCGCTCGTACCTCCGCCGCCAGTACCACCCCGACCGGCTCCTCCATCCCCTGCGGCGCGTCGGGAAGCGCGGCGAGGGGAAGTTCGAGAGGGTCTCCTGGGACGAGGCGCTCGACCTCGTCGCCTCGGAGATGCGGCGCGTCCGCGGGACGCACGGCCCGGGGGCGCTCTTCGTCCCGTACGGCACCGGCTCGTACAACCAGACGAACGGCTCACACGTCGCCCGGCGCCTCATGAACGTCTCGGGCGGCTGCCTCGGCATCTGGAACAGCTACTCGTGGGCCGCGATCAACGTCGCGACCCCGACCGTCTACGGCACGCTCACGACGGGGAACCAGCGGCAGGACTGGCTCAACGCGAAGATCATCCTGATGTGGGGCTGGAACCCCGCCGAGATGCGCGACGGGACGAACAGCGACTGGTTCGTGAAGCTCGCGCGGGAGCGGGGCGCCCGCGTCGTCTGCATCGACCCGAGGCACAGCCTCTCGGCCGCCGCGCTCGCCGACGAGTGGGTCCCGATCCGCCCCGGGACGGACGCCGCGCTGATGACCGCGATGGCGCACGTCATCGTGACGGAAGGGCTTCACGACGCGGAGTTCGTCAGGACCCACTGCGTCGGCTTCGACTCCTCGCAGATGCCGCCCGGGTGTGAGGCGGAGGAGAGCTGGAAGGACTACCTCTTCGGCACGCGGGACGGCGTCCCGAAGACGCCGGAGTGGGCCGAGCCGATCACCGCCGTCCCCGCCGCGACGATCGCGCGGCTCGCGCGGGAGTACGCGACGAGCGTCCCCGGCGTCCTCTACCAGGGCTACGGGATGCAGCGGCGCGCGTACGGCGAGCAGGTCGTCCGCGCGGGGTGCGCCCTCGCGGCGCTCGTCGGCAACGTCGGCATTCCCGGCGGCTGGGCCTCGGGCCTCGGGAACCAGGCTCCCGACGGCGGCCCGGCCTGGACTCTCTTCCCCACGGGAACGAATCCCGTCGGCGCGGCGATCCCCTGCTTCCTCTGGACGGAGGCCGTCCTCCGCGGCCGGGAGATGGGCGAGGCGGACGGCGTCGTCTTCTCGGGTACGGTCGCGCGGGGCCGGGACGCGGCCGCCCTCTTCGGCGCCACGCCGGGCGCGGAATCGCCCCGCCGCCTCGGCGCCGACGTGAAGCTGATCTACGCGGTCGCCACGAACGCGCTCGTCAACCAGCACGCGAACGTCAACCGGACCGCCGCGATCCTCCGCGACGAGTCGAAGGTGGAGTTCCTCGCCGTCCAGGACAACTTCCTCACCCCGACGGCCCGCTTCGCCGACGTCGTCCTCCCGGCCTGCACGCAGTTCGAGACGTGGGGCGTTGCGGACGGCTGGAAGTACGGCGACGAGGTGATCCTCGCCCCGAAGCTCGTGGAGCCGCCCGGCGAGTGCCGGAGCGACTACGCCATCTGCGCCGGCCTTGCGCGCCGCCTCGGCGTGGAGGAGGCGTTCACCGAGGGGCGCGACGAGCGGGGATGGGTGGAGTGGGTCCTCGACCGCTACCGGGAGACGCGCTTCCCCGGCCTCCCTTCCCTCGACGAGCTCCTCGAGAAGAACGTCGGCGTCTGGGCGAACCCCGTGACGAAGCCCGCGATCGCCTTCGAGGAGTTCCGGAAGGACCCGGAGGCGCACCCGCTCTCGACACCCTCCGGGAAGATCGAGATCTTCTCGGAGACGCTCCTCGCGAAGGGAAATCCGAAGGAGATCCCCGCCGTCCCGAAGTACGTCGAGGAGTGGGAGAGCCCGTTCGGCCCCGAGGCGCGGGAGCACCCGCTGCAGGTCGTCGGGCACCACACGCTCCACCGCGTCCACTCGACGCACGACGACAACGACTGGCTGGAAGAGGCCTTCCCGCAGCGCGTCTTCCTCAACCCGCTCGACGCCGAGGCGCGCGGCATCCGCGACGGCGACGAAGTCCGCGTCTTCAACAGTCGCGGCGCCGTGCGCCTGCCTTGCCGCGTCACGCCCCGCATCCTCCCGGGCGTCGTCGACCTCCCGCAGGGCGCCTGGTGGACCCCGGACGAGAGGGGCGAGGACCGGCGGGGGAACGTCAACGTCCTGACGAGCGAGCGGTGGACGCCCCTCGCCTTCGGCACCGCGCAGCACACGGCGATGGCGCAGGTGGAGAAGGCCTCGGCTCCTCCGCGCGGAGGGCGCGCGTGAAGGGGCCGTTCGTCGTCCGCTTCGACGCCTCCTCCTGCTCGGGCTGCAAGGCCTGCCAGGCCGCCTGCAAGGACCACAACGGCCTCCGCGCGGGGCTCCTCTGGCGCCGGGTCTACGAGGTCGCGGGCGGCGGGTGGAAGAAGACCGGGAGCGCCTTCACGCAGGACGTCTTTGCCTGGAACCTCTCGCTCTCCTGCAACCACTGCGAGGCGCCCGTCTGCGCGGAGTCGTGCCCGACGGGGGCGATGCACCGCCGCCCCGACGGCGTCGTCCTCGTCGACGCGGAGAGGTGCATGGG
>JBDIBE010000358.1:0-3744 GCA_039812785.1 Thermoanaerobaculia bacterium
TCGGCCGCCGCAGGGACGGCCTCGCTCGTGAGGGCCGCCCGGACCTACGCCGCCCGCGCCGCGTCGGCCGGGGCCGAGCTCCTCGGGTCCGCCCTCGGCGCCCGGGGCGCCGCCCGCGCCGCGTTCCGCGAGGGGGCCTCCGAGGTCCTCCCCCTCGTCGACGCGGAGCGCGTCACCGCGGAGGCCGTCCGCGAGTCGCTCGACCTCGCCGTCGAGGCGCGCCTCGCCTCGCTCGCCGCCCGAATCGCCCTCGGACAGGAGGTCCTCCCGTGACGACGCAGCCCGAAACGCCCGGGAACCAGAGTTTCTGGGAGCGCCACCTTCGCCACATGCCCCGGAGGCTCCCCCGCGTCCTCCTCGCCCTCGGCCTCGTCCTCGTGCCGGCGGTCGTCGTCGTCCGCCTCTTCACGGCGAAGCCGGCCGGGGAGGCCGCCCCGGCCGCCGCGCCGACCGACTCCGTGACGCTCGGAGCGAAGGCCGTCTCCCTCGCCGGCATCGAGACCGCCGAGGCGCGGAGCGTGACGCGGGCCGCCACGTTCGACGCCCCGGCCGTCCTCGCGCTCGACGAGGCGCGGACGGCGCGGATCGGCTCCCTCGTCGAGGGGAGCGTCGTCCGCGTCCTCGCCGAGGTGGGCGACCGCGCCGGCCGCGGCGCCGTCCTCGCGGAGATGCACAGCCCCGTCGTCCACGAGGCATGGGCCGACTACCGGAAGGCGATCTCCGAGCGCCGCCGCCGCGAGACCGAGCTCGCGTGGGCGGCGCGCGCGGCCGAGCGGGCCGCGCGCCTGCAGGAGGAGAAGGCGCTCTCTCTCCAGGAGCGGCAGCGGGCCGAGGCCGACCTCGTCGCCGCGCGCGAGGAGCTCGACCGCGCCAGGACCGAGGTGCGCCGCGCCGAGGAGGCCCTCGGGCACCTCGGCGTGACGAACAAGGAGGACCCGACGGGCGAGACGGGCGAGTCGATCCCGGTGCGCGCGCCGCTCGCCGGGGTCGTCCTCGAGAAGCACGTCACCGCAGGGACCGCCGTCACTCCCGGGACGCCGCTCTTCGTCGTGAGCGACCTCTCCTCCCTCTGGGCGATGGCCGAGGTCGACGAGACGCGGATCCCGCTCGTCGTCGCCGGCCGCCCCGCGAAGGTCCACGTCGCCGCCTGGCCCGACCGCGCCTTCGAGGGGAAGGTCACGTTCGTCGCGGACGCCGTGAACCCGAAGACGCGGCGCGTGACGGTCCGCTGCCAGGTCCCGAACCCGGGCGGGCTCCTGAAGCCCGAGATGTACGCGCGCGTCGAGCTCGGCGAGTCGGCGCCGCGGGCGATGGTC
Source organism: Thermoanaerobaculia bacterium (assembly GCA_039812785.1). Taxonomy (GTDB): domain Bacteria; phylum Acidobacteriota; class Thermoanaerobaculia; order UBA5066; family UBA5066; genus UBA5066. The sequence goes on from JBDIBE010000358.1 coordinate 1,317, forward strand.
GTCGTCCCCGAGGCCGCCGTCCAGGAGATGGACGGCAGGCCGCACGTCTTCGTCGCCGGGGCGAAGGGGCGCTTCGAGAAGCGCGCGGTCGCGCTCGGCGCCTCGGCCGACGGGCTCGTCGAGGTCCGGTCGGGCGTCGCCGCCGGCGAGAAGGTCGCGACGCAGGGGAGCTTCCTCCTGAAGTCGCAGCTCCTCTCCGCGTCGATGCCGGCGGAGGAGTGACGTGGGAGGCGGAAGGGGCGAGAAGGCCCACCGCGCGCCGGCCGAGGCCGGCCCGCGGCCGAAGGGGGTCGAGCGCTTCGTCGCGGCGGCCTACCGGCGCCGCGGCCTCGTCCACGCGATGGTCGCGTTCCTCGTCCTGTCGGGCCTCTGGGCCTGGCAGGAGCTCCCCGTCGAGGCGTTCCCCGACCTGACGAACAACCAGGTCGTCGTCGTCACGGAGGCCCCGGGCCTCTCGGCGACCGAGGTCGAGCAGCAGGTGACCTACCCGGTCGAGACGGCCCTGATGGGCGTCCCCCGGTCGCAGGAGGTCCGCTCGCTCTCGAAGTTCGGCCTCTCGATCGTCACCGTCGTCTTCGACGACGACGTCCCGGTCTACTTCGCGCGGCAGCTCGTGACGGAGCGGGTCGGCGACGCGCGCGGCCGCCTCCCGGCCGGCATCGAGCCGGCGCTCGGCCCCGTCGCGACGGCCTTCGGCGAGATCTACCAGTACCTCATCGAGGGGGACGTCGCCGACCCGATGACGAAGAAGACGCTCCAGGACTGGGACGTGAGGACGCGCCTGCGCGCCGTGCGCGGCGTCTCGGAGATCAACTCCTGGGGCGGTCAGACGCGCGAGTTCCACGTCCTCGTCGACCCGCGGAGGCTCGACCGCTTCTCGCTCCAGCTCCGGCAGGTCGTCGACGCCCTCGCCGCGAACAACGCGACCTTCTCGGGCGGCTTCATCGAGCACCGCTCCGAGCGCTTCACCGTGCGCGGGATGGGGCTCGCGAAGGGGGCCGAGGACCTGAAGCGGATCGTCGTCGCGACGGTCGACAGCGTCCCGGTCCTCGTCTCCGACGTCGCCGACGTCGCCGTCGGCGAGATGCCCCGGAGCGGCGCCGTCACGCGCGACGGCAAGGGCGAGAGCGTCGCGGGGATGGTCATCATGCTCAAGGGGGAGAACGGCAAGCGCGTCGCCGACCGGGTCAAGGCGGCGGTCGCCGGGATCGCCGAGAGCCTGCCGAAGGGCCTCTCGATCGTGCCGTTCTACGACCAGAGCGAGGTCATCGACCGGACCTCCCACACCGTGCGGAAGAACCTCCTCGAGGGGTCCCTCCTCGTCATCCTCGTCCTCTTCGTCTTCCTCAAGGACCTCCGCGCGGCGCTGGTCGTCGCCGCCGTCATCCCGCTCTCGATGCTCGTCGGCTTCCTCGGGATGAAGCTCTTCGGCGTCTCGGCGAACCTGATGTCGCTCGGGGCGATCGACTTCGGCCTCATCGTCGACGGGGCCGTCGTCATGATGGAGAACTTCATCCGACGGAAGACGGAGAAGGGGGCGGAGGCCGCGCCCGGCGAGGACCCGCGGCGGAAGCACGAGACGGTGATCGGCGCGGCCGCCGTCGAGGTCGCCCGGCCGATCCTCTTCGGCGTCCTCATCATCATCGCGGTCTACCTGCCGATCTTCACGCTCGAGGGGCTCGAGGGGAAGATGTTCAAGCCGATGGCGATCACCGTCTGCTCGGCGATCCTCGGCTCGCTCCTCCTCTCGCTGACGGCCGTCCCCGTCGCCTCCGCCCTCGTCCTGAAGGAGGCGATGCACGGGCACGACGAGGGGTGGTTCCGGAAGCTCCGCCGCTACTACTCCGTCCACCTCGCCGACGCCATGGACCACCGCGGGCGGACGCTCGGCGTCGCGCTCGCCGTCGTCGCCGCGGCGATCGGCTCCGTCCCGTTCCTCGGGAGCGAGTTCATGCCGAAGCTCGACGAGGGGGCGATCCTCATCGAGTCGCGCAAGCTCCCGTCCGTCTCGCTCCCCGAGTCCGTCGAGATCTCGACGAAGGTCGAGCGGATCGTGAGGACCTTCCCCGAGGTGCGGCAGGTCGTCACGAAGATCGGCCGCCCCGACGTCGCCACCGAGGCGATGGGGATCTACCAGGGAGACGTCTACGTGAACCTCCACCCGCGCGAAGAGTGGAAGAGCGGCCGGACGAAGGAGGAGCTGATCGACGCGATGGCCAAGGCCCTCGCCGACCTGCCGGGCGTGACGATCAACTTCACGCAGCCGATGGCGATGCGGCTCGACGAGGTCGTCTCCGGCGTGAAGGCCGGCGTCGCCGTCGAGGTCTTCGGCGCCGACGACGCGACGCTCGAGAAGACGGGCGAGGAGGTGAGGCGCGTCCTCGAGACGGTCCGCGGCGCGGCGGACCTGCAGGTCGAGGTCCTCTCC
>JBDIBE010000359.1:0-3720 GCA_039812785.1 Thermoanaerobaculia bacterium
TCCACGTCGCCGACGCGAGCCGCGCCGTCGGCGTCGCCGGGAGCCTCCTCTCCGACGACCTCCGCCCCGCCTTCCTCGCGAGGAACGCCGCCCTCCAGGAGGAGCTCCGGAAAGACCACGCCGGCAGGCAGGCGAAGCCCCTCCTCCCGCTCTCCTCGGCGCGCGCGCGCCGCCGCGCCTTCGACTGGGCCGGGGCCGACCTCCCGGTGCCGTCATTCATCGGCGTCCGGGTCGAGGAGCCGGCCCTCGCCGACCTCGTCCCGTACGTCGACTGGTCGCCGTTTTTCCACGCCTGGGAGCTGCGCGGGAGGTACCCGCAGATCCTCGACGACGCGACGGTCGGCGAGAAGGCCCGCGAGCTCTTCGCCGACGCGCAGGCTCTCCTCGGCGAGATCGTCGACGGCCGCCTCCTCGCGGCGCGCGGCGCCTGGGGCTTCTTCCCGGCGAACACGGTCGGCGACGACGTCGAGCTCTACGGCGACGCGGCGGGCGAGCACCTCCTCGCGACGCTCCACACCCTCCGCCAGCAGCAGGAGAAGAGCGGCGACGCCCCCTACGAGGCCCTCGCCGACTTCGTGGCGCCCCGGACCTCCGGCCACCGCGACCACGTCGGCCTCTTCGCCGTCACCGCGGGCCACGGCCTCCCCGACCTCTGCGCCCGCTTCGAGCGGGACCACGACGACTACCGGTCGATCCTCGCGAAGGCCCTCGCCGACCGCCTCGCCGAGGCCTTCGCCGAGTGGCTCCACAAGAGGGCCCGCGAGGAGTGGGGCTTCGGCCGCGAGGAGAGCCTCTCGAACGACGAACTGATCCGCGAGCGCTACCGCGGCATCCGCCCGGCGCCGGGCTACCCCGCCTGCCCCGACCACACCGAGAAGCGGACCCTCTTCTCCCTCCTCGACGCGCCCTCCCGCGCCGGCATCACCCTCACGGAGTCGTGCGCGATGCTCCCGACGGCGTCCGTCTCCGGCCTCCTCCTCGCGCACCCCGAGGCGCACTACTTCGCCGTCGGCCGTCTCGGCCGCGACCAGGTCGCCGACTACGCCCGACGCAAGGGCTTCTCGCTCCACGAGGCCGAGCGCTGGCTCGCCCCGAACCTCGGCTACGAGGCGGAGGGGGCGGGGGGCTGACCGGCGGCGCGGCCCGGCGCCTTTCCGTCGACCTGCTCGTCCTCGAAGCGGACGAGGCGCGGCATGAGGAGGTCGCTGCGCGTCAGGATGCCGACGACGTTCCGTCCCCCGTCGTCCGGCAGGACCGGGAGCCGGCCGATCCCCGCGGCCGCCATCCGTTCGGCGGCGGCGCGGCAGGTCTCGCTCTCGCGGGCGATGAGCGGCTCGCCGCGGATGAGGTCCGCCGCCGTCCGCGACGGCTCGGGCTCCTCGAGGGCTTCGTTCACCAGGTCCGACCCGGTCAGGACGCCGACGAGGCCGCCGCTCCCGTCGACGACGGGGAACCCGCGGCGCTTCCGGCCCGGACCGAAGTACCCCTTCCAGACGTCCGCCGCCGGGAGGGAGGCCGGGATCGTCTCGACGTCCCGCGTCATCGCGTCCGAGACCCGGAAGCGCTCGAGCGGGTCGACCTCGTACTCCCGGAAGACGTCGCGCCCCCGGCGCGCGACCTTCTCGGTCAGGATCGACCGCTTCATGACGAGGACAGTGAAGGCGTAGGCGAAGGTCGACGCGACGAGGAGCGGCGCCAGCGCGTCCACGTCCCGCGTCAGCTCGAGGGCGAAGACCACGGCCGTGAGCGGGGCGCGCATCATCCCGCCGAGGACTGCCGCCATGCCGACGAGGGGCCAGAGCGCCGGCGCTCCGGCCGAGGGGAGGACCGCCGCCTCGAGCGCGCCGAGGCCGCACCCCATGATGAGCAGCGGCGCGAGGACGCCGCCCGACGTCCCCGACGCGAGCGAGACGAGCCAGATTCCGCACTTCACCGCGACGAGAGCCACGACGAGCCGGAGGCCGAGGCGGCCGCCGAGGAGGTCGCCGATCACGTCGTAGCCGACGCCGAGCGCCCGGGGCTGAAGGAGGCCGCCGAGCCCGACGACGAGCCCGCCGAGCGCGGGCCGCCACATCCAGTGGAGGGGGAGCCGCTCGAACGCGTCCTCGAGCCGGTAGAGGGCCGTGCTCAGGAGCGAGGAGAAGGCCCCGGCCAGGAGGCCCACGCCGGCCGCGGCGAGAAGGCCCGCCCCCGCGAGGGGCGCGTGCGGAGCGACCGGGAAGAGCGGGCCCGGGCCGAGGAGGCGGACGCGGAGCGCCGAGGCGATTGCGCTCGCGAGGGCGACCGGGACGAGGGAGCGCGGCTTCCACTCGAAAAGGAGGAGCTCGACGGCGAGGAGGACCGCCGCGACCGGCGTCGCGAACGTGGCCGACATCCCGGCGGCGGCCCCGGCGACCAGGAGCGTCTTCCTCTCGGCGGCGGAGAGGCGGAAGCGCCGGGCGACGATCGAGCCGAAGGCCCCGCCCGTCATGATGATCGGCCCCTCTGCGCCGAAGGGCCCTCCCGAGCCGATCGAGATGGCGGAGGAGAGCGGCTTGAGGACCGCGACGCGAGGCTCGAGGAGGCTGCGGCCGTAGAGGATCGCCTCGAGCGCTTCCGGGATCCCGTGCCCGCGGATCGCCTCGGAGCCGTACCTCGCCATCACCCCGACGACGAGGCCGCCCGCAACGGGGACGAGGACCGCGAGGAGGCCCAGGTGCGTCCCGGCCGGGGCGCGGGGCGAGAGCGAGAGGCGCTGGAAGTAGAAGAGGTTCGTGAAGGCGGCGATGAGAGCGAGGAGGAGCGTCGCGAGGACCGCCCCCGCGACGCCGACGGCGAGCGAGATCGCCGAGAGGCGGAGGAGGCGGCGGTCGGCAGAGAAGTCGCCGCGCGCCCGGGCCTTCACCGCGCCCTCCCCCCGGCCTCCCCGAAGAGCGGCGGCGGCGCCTCGTCGAGCGCCGCCGCCCGGGCCCATCGCGTCAGGAGCGCGGCGAGCGTCCGCCTCTCCGCGGCGTCGAGCGCGCCGAGGGCTCGGACGAGGCGGACCTGAACGGCCTCCGGGGCGCGGGCGACGAGGGCGCGCCCGCGAGGCGTCAGGCTCAGCTCCACCCGCCGGCGGTCTTCCTCCGCCACGCCGCGGCGGACGAGCCCCCGCGCGACGAGCCGGGAGACGACGACGGAGACGGAGCTCTGGTGCGTCAGCGTCGCGCGCGCGAGCTCGCCGACGGACTGCCCGTCCCGCTCCCGGAGCGTCCGGAGGACGTAGAGCTGCGCGACGCTGACCCCGAGGTCCCGCTCGACGGAGGCCGAGGAGAGGCGAAGGGCCCGGTCGACGAGGCGGAACGCGTCGAGGATCGCCCGGCGAGGATCCATGGGATCCCATATAACATGGCGGCCGCCCGGGGCGCCACGGCGGTGAAGCCGTCGGCCGGTCCGGGCGAGGAGGGAGGACGCGATGACGCGGCGCCGCTGGGAGGACGAGAGGGTCGTGGGAGGGTTCGCGCGAAGCCCTCCCAACGCGGTGCTCCTCGACTTCGTCCGAACGGAGCTCGCCTGTCGCCCGGGCCTCCGCGTCGTCGACGTGGGCTGCGGCGCGGCCCGGAACGCGGTCCCGATGGCCGCGGCCGGGTGCCGCGTCCTCGGGACGGACCTGGCCCTTCCGATGCTCGCGGCCGCCCGGCGACGGGCCGCGGAGGACGGGGTCGGCGGGTGCGTCTCCCTCGCGTGCGCGCCGATGGACCG
>JBDIBE010000360.1:0-3706 GCA_039812785.1 Thermoanaerobaculia bacterium
CGGGCGGTAGCGGCCGCCGGTGTGCGAGGCGTTCAGCTCGCCCTGCATCTCCGAGAGGAGCTCGGCGAAGTCGCGGTTCTCGACGACGTGGGGGAGGAACCGGGCGTAGGCCGCCTTCATCGCGGGCCAGTCGACGCCGTGGAGGCTCTCGACGTAGAACTTCTTCTGCGTCTGGCGCCAGGCGTGCTCGAAGAGGTAGGCGCGCTCCTCGGCGGCCTTCAGCTCGATCTTCGCGGAGGACTTCACCGGGGTCGTCTTGCCCGACTCGAGGTCGATCGAGGAGATCCTGTCGTCGGCGAGGACGATCGCCTTCTTCCCCTCGGGGTCGATGCGGAGGCTCGCGCCACGGTCGGCGTCGAGCTTGGCGACGAGCTTGACCTCCTTCTTCCGGGGAACGTACTTCCAGAGGTCGTAGCCCTTCTCGAAGCGGGCGAGGTAGACGAGCGTCTCGCCGTCGGGCGTGAGGGCGGCGTCGGCGAGGCTCGCCGAGTGGAGGGAGAGGCGGGCGGTCCTCTCGTCGAGGGCGTCGAGCTCGAGCGCGACGGGCTCGGGGAGCTTGACCTCTCCCTCCGCCTTCTTCTCTTCGTCCTTGCTCGCGTCCTTCTTGCCGTCCTTGCCCTTGTCGGCGTCCTTCGCCTTGTCCTTGTCCTTCTTCTTGTCGGCTTCTTTCTCCTTCTCGACGAGCTGCGCGTAGGCGGCCTCGTCGAGGCGGAAGCGGTCCCAGGCCTTCTTCGTCAGGAACGCGGCGAAGACGTCGGACTCGCGGGGGTTGCCCGAGTGCTGGCGCGTGCCGAAGCGGTCGCTCGCCCAGATGAGGACCTCGCCCTTGCGGGCCCACCGCGGCTGCTCGTCCTCGTAGCCGCTCCGGCTCACGTTGAAGACGGGCTTGCCGCCGGCGGCGTCGACGATGCCGACCTCGCTCGACCAGCGGGTCGGGCTGAGGAACTGGACGGCGAAGCTCTTCCCGTCGGGCGACCACTGGTACCACTGGTCGCCGTCGGCGTAGGAGTAGTTGAGCTCGCCCGGGAGGACGACGCGGCTCTTGCCGGAGGCGAGGTTGATCACCTTGAGGGTCGTCCGCTCCTCGAGGTACGAGACTTCCTTGCCGTCGGGGGAGAAGGCGGGCTGGAACTCCTCGGCGGGCGTGGCGACGACGGCCGACTCCTTCAGCGCGGTGGCGTTGTAGAACGCCGTCTCGTCCGGGTCGATCCGGTCGGTGCGGTAGACGTTCCAGCTGCCGTCGCGCTCGCCGGCGTAGAGGAGGCTCTTGCCGTCGGGCGAGAAGCTGACGGAGCGCTCCTGGCCCGGCGTGTCGGTGATGCGGCGGGTCGTGCCGAACTCCACGGAGGCGACGAAGACCTCGCCGCGGGCGACGAAGGCGACCTCCTTGCCGTTCGGCGAGAGCTCGAACTCGCTCACGTCGGAGGCGACGTCGACGGGGGCGACGGCGAGGTCGCGCCGGTCGGCGGCGGCGGTGACGGAGAGCTTCCGGCTCTCGTTCGCGCCGGCGGGGCGGACCCAGATCTCGCCGTCCCACGTGTAGCAGAGGTCGCCCGCGGAGGAGGCGGAGAGGAAGCGGACGGGGTGGACCTTGTGCGTCGTGATCTGGACGGGCTTGCCGGGGTCTTCGAGATCGAGCTTCCAGACGTTGAAGCTGCCGCTCTTCTCGGAGAGGTAGTAGAGGGACTTCTGGTCGGCAGACCAGACGGGCTGGCGGTCGTCATAGCCGAAGCCGGTCAGCCGGGTGTGCCTGCCGCTCTTCTTGTCGAAGACCCAGACGTCGCGCGCGAAGGAGGAGTTGTCGTGCTTCCTCCACTCCATCTCGTAGCCCTTCACGTCCGAGTAGGCGAGCCGCTCGCCGGCCCTGTCCCACGCGGCGTAGAGGGCCGGCGTGGAGAGGACCTGGACCGGCATGCCGCCCGACAGGGCCACCTGGTAGAGCTCGGGCTGCGCCCCCGTCGGGAACTGGACGTTCTTCACGGAGTCGAGCCGGGCCGAGCTGAAGAGGACGGCCTTGCCGTCGGGCGTGAAGCTCGTCGGCGTGTCGTCGGAGGAGTGAAAGGTGAGGCGCTTCGCCTCGCCGCCCGCGGCCGGCATGACGAAGACGTCGAAGTTGCCGTACCGGTCGGAGGCGAAGGCGATCTGCTTGCCGTCGGGCGACCAGACGGGCGCGGTGTCGTAGGCCGCGGCCACGGTGATCGGCGTCGCCGCGCCCCCCGCGACCGGGACGGTCCAGAGGTCGCCCCGGTAGCTGAAGGCGACCGTCTTGCCGTCGGGGGAGATGGCCGCCGAGCGGAGCCAGAGGGCGTTTTCCGCGCGGGCCGGGGCCGAGGCGAGGCAGAGGGGGAGGAGGGAGGCCGCGGCGAGGGCCGCGAGCCCGAGGCGAGAGCGGTTTGTCGATGGCATCGTGCGCACTCCGGAGACAAGTACGTCGGTCACGGCGGGGAGTTTCCCGAAAAGCGGGGCTGGCGGGAAGGCGGGGCAATCCTGCGTTACGCTGGCAGGCCGCAGCGGAGGGAGTTCCATGACCAGCAGCACCGTCACCGCCCCGGCCGTCCGCCGCCGGGCCGCGCTCGTCCCCCTTCTCGCGGCCTTCGTCCTCGTCTCGTGCCCCGTCGGCGCGGCCGAGGCGCCGCCCGCGGAAGGCCCCCTCGCCGACGCGGCGGCGCTCTACGACCTCTGGGCCGCCGAGCAGCTCGCTTACCACGGGATCCCCGGGGTCGTCGTCGGGGTCGTCTCGGGCGGCAAGCTCGCCTGGGCGAAGGCCTACGGCACGACGGACCTCGCCGGCGGCGCGCCCCTGACGCCGTCGACGCCGTTCCGGCTCGGCTCGATCAGCAAGGTCTTCACCTCCACGGCGATCCTCCAGCTCCGCGACGCGGGGAAGCTCCGGCTCGACGACCCGGTCGTGAAGCACCTGCCGTGGTTCAAGGTGCCGACGCCATACCCCGACGCCCCGCCCATCACGATCGAGCACCTCCTGACCCACACCTCGGGCCTCTCGCGCGAGGCGCCGTTCCCGGCCTGGACGACGCACTCCTTCCCGACGCGGGAGGAGCTGAAGGCCGCGATGCCGAAAGTAACGGTCATGGCCCCACCCGGGAAGAGCTACCGCTACTCGAACCTCGGCCTCGCGCTCCTCGGCGAGGTCGTCGTGGCCGCCTCGGGCGAGACGTGGGCCGGGTACCTTTCGAAGCACGTCTTCGACCCCCTCGGGATGACGTCCTCGACGGGCGCGCCGACGAAGGAGCAGGTCGCGGCTCTCCCACGGCAGCACCGGCGGAAGCAGCCCGACGGGTCGCGCGGGACGATCGACTACTACGAGACGGGAGCCATCGCCCCGGCCGCGGCCGTCGTCTCGACGCTCGAGGACCTCGCCCGCTTCGCGGCGCTCCACCTGACGGCGGACACGGCCGGCCCGAAGGCGGGGGGCGCGCAGATCCTCTCGGGGCCGACGCTCGCCGAGATGCAGCGGCCGCACTGGGTCAACGCGAAGTGGACGGGCGCCCGCGGCCTCGGCTGGGGCATCTCGCGCCGCGACGGGCGGACGTACGTCTCGCACGGCGGCTGGATCGGCGGGCACCGATCCGACCTGATCCTCGACCCGGAGCGCGGCCTCGCCGCGATCGCCCTGACGAATGCCGACGACGCGAGTCCCGCCTTCTTCGCCCGCGAGGCGCTGGCCATGATCGGCCCGGCCGTCGCC
>JBDIBE010000361.1:0-3680 GCA_039812785.1 Thermoanaerobaculia bacterium
CGTCGCGCCCGCGGACGTTCGCCTCGACGACGATCCGCCGCCGCACCGCCTCGCGCGAGATCTGCGCGGGGCCGGTGTCGAGGGTGATCTCGGCGAGCTGCGCGAGGGGGACGAGCGCTCCGCCGGGAGAGGCGACGGGGGCGTTCCCGAGCGCCTCGACGGAGCGCGCGGTCTCGTCGGGGAAGCGGACCGCGAGCGAGAAGCGCTTCTGCCCCTCGAAGACCGTCCCGACGACCTTCCCCGCGCGGGAGGCCTCGACGGTGTCGAGGACGTCGGCGACGGAGATCCCGTAGCGGGCGCAGCGGTCGCGGTCGACCTTCACCCTCACGACCGGGAGGCCGGCGGTCTGCTCGGCCTTCACGTCGGCGGCCCCGGGGACGCGCGCGACGACGCGGGCGATCTCCTCGGCGCTCTTTCGGAGCGTATCGAGGTCGTCTCCGAACAGCTTGACGCCGATGTCGGCCCTCACGCCGGCGATGAGCTCGTTGAAGCGCATCTCGATCGGCTGGAGGAACGAGAAGCCGACGCCGGGGACCGACGCGTCGAGCGCCGCCTGCATCTTCTCGACGAGCTCGCCCTTCGTCCGGGCGCTCGTCCACTCCGCCTTCGGCTTCAGGATGACGAAGACGTCGCCGAGCTCGATCCCCATGACGTCCGTCGCGAGCTCGGGGCTGCCGGATCGGCTCACGACGGTGACGACCTCCGGGAAACGCAGGAGGACGCGCTCGATCCGCCCCGTGCTCGCCGCCACCTCGGAGATCCCGACCGAGGGCGGGCGGATGGCGCTGACGGAGATGTCTCCCTCGTCGAGCCGCGGGATGAACTCCCCGCCGAGCCGCGTGGCGGCGAGCGCCCCCGCGGCGACGAGCGCGACGGCGGCGGCGACGACGGCGCCGCGCCTCCGGAAGCAGGCCTCGAGCGCCCGTGCGTTGGCGCCGCGGAGGACGCCGACGAACCGCGGCTCGTGGTCGCGCCCCGTCTTCTTCAGCAGGAGCGAGGCGAGGACCGGCGTGAGCGTGAGCGTGAGGAGGAGGGAGCCGGCGAGGGCGAAGACGACCGTGAAGGCCATCGGCTTGAACATCTTCCCCTCGATGCCGCCGAGGCTGAGGATCGGGAGGTAGACGAGGACGATGATCCCGACGCCGAACGCGATCGGCCGGACGACCTCGTGCGCGGCCTCGGCCGTCAGCTGCCGGACGGTCTTCTCCCTCCCTTCCGGCTCCGAGAGCCTCCGGACGACGTTCTCGACGAGGACGACGGCCCCGTCGACGACGAGTCCGAAGTCGATGGCGCCGAGGCTCATGAGGTTGGCGGAGATGCGCGACTCGACCATCCCCGTGAAGGCGAGGAGCATCGAGAGGGGGATCGCCGACGCGACGATGAGGCCGGCGCGGACGTTCCCGAGGAAGAGGAGGAGGACCGCGACGACGAGGACGCTCCCCTCGAGGAGGTTCTTCTCGACCGTCCGGATGACCCGCCTCACGAAGTCGGCGCGGTCGTAGAACGGGACGATCCGGACCCCCTTCGGGAGCGTCGGCTGGAGCTCCTCCACGGCCTGCCGCGCGCGCGTCGCGACGTCGAGGGCGTTCTCGCCGGCGAGCATCTGGACGAGGCCGATGACGGTCTCGCCGCGCCCGTCGGCCGTGGCGACGCCGATCCGGAGCATCGAGCCCTCGCGGACCTGGGCGACGTTGCCGACCGTCACGGGCGTCCCGCGGGCGTCGGCCTTCAGGACGATCTTCTCGATGTCCGCGGGCGAGCCGGCGAGCCCCTCGCCGCGGACGACGTACTGCTCGCGGTTGTGCTCGATGTAGCCGCCGCCGGCGTTCGCGCTGCCCCGCTCGACCGCCTCGAAGACCTCCCTCAGCGCGAGGCCGTGGGCCTTGAGCTTCGCCGGGTCGACGACGACCTGGTACTGCTTCGGAAGGCCGCCCCAGGTGTTCACCTCCGTGACCCCGGGGACGGCGCGCAGGCGCGGCGCGATCATCCAGTCGAGGATCGTCCGCCGCTCCATCGCGGAGACGCCCTCGCCCTCCACCGTGAACTGGAAGACGTCGCCGAGGCCGGTCGTCACCGGGCCCATCTCGGGCGTCCCGAGGCCGGCCGGGATCGACTCCCTCGCCTGCACGAGCCGCTCGGCGACGAGCTGCCGGGCGAACCAGACGTCGACGCCGTCCTCGAAGACGACCGTCACGGCCGAGAGGCCGTAGCGCGAGACGGACCGGATCTCCCGCAGGCGGGGCAGGCCGTTCATGGCCGCCTCGACGGGGTAGGTGACGAACTGCTCCATCTCGACCGGCCCGAGGGCCGGCGCCTTCGTCAGGACCTGGACCTGGACGTTCGTGATGTCGGGGACGGCGTCGATCGGGAGCCGGGTCAGGGCCCAGCCCCCGAGGACGACGAGGAGGGCCGCGCCGATCAGGACGAGCGCGCGGTTGCCGAGGCTGAAGTCGACGAGGCGGCGGAGCATGTCAATCGCTCTCCACGAGGGAGGCCTTCGCGAACTCCGACTTGAGGACGAAGCTCCCTTCCGTCACGACGACGTCCCCGGGCTTCACGCCCGAGAGGACCTCGGTGAAGCCCTCGAAGCTGTGCCCCGGCTCGACGGCGTGGCGCGCGAAGACGCCCGGCGCCGTCTCGACGAAGACGTTCGTCCGCCCCTCGAGCGTCTGGATGGCCGACTGCGGCACCGCGACGATCGGGTGCGCCTCGCTCTTCGGCTTCGGGACGTCGACCTGGGCCGTGACGAAGAGCCCGGGGCGAAGCTTCTCGCCCGGGTTCTCGACGGTCGCCCGCACGCGGACGGTCCGCGTCGCGCCGTCGACGACGCCGCCGAGGAAGTCGAGGCGGCCCCGGAACGTCTCCTGCGGGAACGCCTCCGTCCGGATCGCGACGGGGAGGCCCTCGTGGAGGAGGGCGAGGTCCTTCTCGTAGACGTCGAGGAAGACCCAGACCGAGCGGAGGTCGGCGAGCGTGAGGAGCGGCTGGAGCGCCTCGAAGAGGCCCCCCGGCGTCACCTTCCGCTCGAGGACCCGGCCCGCGAAGGGCGCGCGGAGGGTGAACGTCGCGCCGTCGGCTCCGGAGTGGGAGCCCTCGGCGGCGCTCGCACGGAGGCGGGCGACCGTCGCCTCGTCGTCGCCGAGGAGGTGGAGCGTCCGCTCCGCGGAGGCGAGGGCCGCCTTCCTCGCGAGGAAGTCCCCCTCGCGGGCCTGGAACTCGCCCGTGCTGAGGGCGTTCGCCTCGACGAGCTTCTTCGCCCGCTCGTAGGCGCGGAGCGAGACGTTGAAGGCGGAGAGCTCCCGGGCGAGCTCCTCGCGGGCGCGGCCGAGGTCGACGCTCTCGGCCACGACGAGCGGGTCGCCCGGCTTCACGTGCGCGCCGAGGTCGACCGGGATCGAGGCGACCCGCCCCTTGACGTTCGCGGCGACGTGGAGCAGCCGGTTCTCGTCGTAGCCGACGCTCCCGTTGAGGGAGAGGAGGTGCGAGAGGTCGACGACCTGCACCTTCCAGGTCGCGATTCCGGCCTCGGCGATCGCGGCGGCGGTGAGCGTCACGCTTTCGGGCGTCGCGGGGGCCGCGGCCGCGGCGGACTCCGCGGCCGTCGGCGCCTCGGCAGCGGCCTTCAGCGCCTCGCGGGCGCCGCCGCAGCCGGAAAGGAGGAGGGCTAGGGATAGGAGCGG
>JBDIBE010000362.1:0-3670 GCA_039812785.1 Thermoanaerobaculia bacterium
CCGCGGGGACGCGGCGGTCCTCTCCGTCCTCGGCGCGCCGCCCGCCGTCCTCTCGCGGGTCTTCCTCCTCGCGGGCCTCTTCCTCGGCGCCGCCGGCACGCTCGCCGGCCTCGGCCTCGGGGCGGCGGCGGCCGTCGTCCTCGACGCGACGAAGGCGTTCCCGCTCCCCGCCCAGCTCTTCTCGCTCTCCCACGTGCCGTTCAAGGTGACGGCGCGCGACCTCGCCGCCGTAGGGGCCTTCTCCCTCCTCTGGTCGTTCCTCTCCTCGCTCGTGCCGGCCCGGATGGCGGCGCGGATCGACGTGACCGAGGCGCTCCGTGCCGGCTGAGCCGATCCTCTCCGCCGAGGGGCTCGCGAAGGGCTTCGGAGAGGGCGAGGCCCGGCTCGAGCTCTTCGCCGGGCTGTCACTCGAGCTCTCGCCGGGGGAGGCCGTCTCGATCGTCGGCCCCTCGGGCTGCGGCAAGTCGACCCTCCTCCACCTCCTCGCCGGCCTCGACCGGCCCGACGCGGGGCGCGTCCTCGTCGGGGGACGCGACTGGGAGTCGCTCGCCGCGGAGCCGAAGGCCCGGTGGCGCGGCGAGGCCGTCGGGTTCGTCTTTCAGCTCCATCACCTCCTGCCGGAGCTGACGGCGGAGGAGAACGTCGCCCTCCCGCTCCTCCTCGCGGGGAGGCCGGAGGCCGAGGCGCGCGAAGCGTCCCGCGACCTCCTCGGCCGCGTCGGCCTCGTGCGCCAGGCGGGCAGCCTGCCGCGCGTCCTCTCCGGAGGGGAGCGACAGCGGGTCGCGATCGCCCGCGCCGTCGTGAGGAGCCCGCGCCTTCTCCTCTGCGACGAGCCGACGGGGAGCCTCGACGCCGCGCACGCCGCGGAGGTCCTCGATCTCCTCCTCGGCGCGGCGCGCGAGAGGGCGGGCGCCCTCCTTCTCGTCACGCACGACCCGGGCGTCGCGGCCCGCTGCGACACCGTGAGGACGCTGACGCCGGGGGGCCTCGAGCCGGACTGATCGGGCCGGCCGATGGCACCCCGTATGCTAGGATCCCGGCGCGGCCGAAAACCGCTTGCCGAGCGGTCTCCGGCGAGGTCGAGCCATGTTCGAGAAGTACAACGAGAAAGCCCGCCGCGCCCTCTTCTTCGCCCGGTACGAGGCCTCGAAGCTCGGCTCGAAGGTGATCGAGTCGGAGCACATCCTCCTCGGCATCCTCCGCGAGGGGGAGGACGTCACGCGCGAGATCTTCGCCCGCTTCAATGTGAAGCCGGACGACGTCCGCCGCGAGATCGAGGGGGACCGGGTCTTCGTCGAGCGCGTCTCGTCGTCCCAGGAGCTCCCCCTCTCGGAGGAGTCCAAGAAGATCCTCGCCTACGCCTCTCACGAGGCGGAGTCGATGATGCACCCCTACGTCGGGACGGAGCACCTCCTCATCGGGATCCTCCGGGTCGACCCGTGCGTCGCATCGCGGCTCCTGACCGCCCACGGCTTCAACCTCTACGGCGTCCGCGAGGAGGCGATCGCGCTCATCAAGGAGCGCGAGGCCGTCAAGCAGAAGAAGGAGCTCCCGTTCCTCGCCGAGTACGCGCGGGACCTGACGGCCCTCGCCGCGCAGGGGGTCTTCGACCCCCTCGTCGGGCGCGACGAGGAGGTCGAGCGGATCATCCAGATCCTCTCGCGGAGGACGAAGAACAACCCGATCCTCCTCGGCGAGCCGGGCGTCGGGAAGACGGCCATCGTCGAGGGGCTCGCCCAGAGGATCGTCGAGGGGGCGGTCCCGCTCTTCCTCGCGTCGAAGAAGATCCTCGCGATGGACCTCTCGCTCATCGTCGCGGGGACGAAGTACCGCGGGCAGTTCGAGGAGAGGCTGAAGGGGATCCTCAAGGAGCTCAAGGAGAACCAGGACCTCATCATCTTCATCGACGAGATCCACTCGCTCATCGGAGCGGGCTCGGCCGAGGGGTCGCTCGACGCGGCGAACATCCTGAAGCCCGCGCTCTCGCGCGGGGAGATCTCCTGCATCGGCGCGACGACGCTCAAGGAGTACCGGAAGTACATCGAGAAGGACCGCTCTCTCCTCCGGCGCTTCCAGGCGATCACGGTGAACCCGCCGAGCGAGGAGCAGACGCTCGAGATCCTCGAGGGGATCCGGGAGCGCTACGAGAGGTTCCACCGCGTCCGCTACACGCCGGACGCCGTGAGGACGGCCGTCTACCAGTCGAGCCGCTACATCCCGGACCGCTTCTTCCCCGACAAGGCGATCGACCTCCTCGACGAGGCGGGCGCGAAGGTGAAGCTCCGCATGACGGCGGACACGCAGAACCTCAGGCGCCTCGAGAACGAGGTGAAGCAGATCGTCAAGGAGATGAAGAAGGCGATCTCCGACAAGGACTTCGAGCACGCCGTCTCGCTCCGCGAGCGGGAGGTCGAGATCCGGGAGGAGATCGAGCGGACGCGCAGCGCGCAGCTCGACGAGAGCTCCTTCGTCGAGGTCGTCCGCGGCGACATCGAAGAGATCATCGCGAGCTGGACGGGAATCCCGGTCACGTCGATCCAGGTCGAGGAGGCCGAGAAGCTCCTCAACATGGAGGCGACGCTCAAGCGGCGCGTCATCGGCCAGGACCGCGCCATCGACGCGATCTCCCGCGCGATCCGCCGCTCGCGCCTCGGCGTGAAGAACCCGAACCGGCCGATCGGCTCCTTCATCTTCCTCGGCCCCTCGGGCGTCGGGAAGACGGAAGTGGCCCGCCGCCTCGCCGAGTTCCTCTTCGACAACCAGAAGGCGCTCGTCCGCTTCGACATGTCGGAGTACATGGAGAAGCACGCCGTCTCCAAGCTGATCGGCTCCCCGCCCGGCTACGTCGGGCACGAGGAGGGCGGCCAGCTCACGGAGCGGATCCGGCGCCAGCCCTACTCGGTCATCCTCCTCGACGAGATCGAGAAGGCGCATCCCGACATCGCGAACCTCCTGCTCCAGATCCTGGAGGACGGGCAGCTGACGGACGCGTACGGGAACACCGTCGACTTCAAGAACACGCTCATCATCATGACCTCGAACATCGGGACGAAGTTCCTCGTCACGCAGGCGCGCGTCGGCTTCGGCGACGGCAAGAACGCCCCGCCGGCCCGCGAGGTGGAGGAGATGGTCCTGAAGGAGCTCCGGCGCGAGTTCTCGCCGGAGTTCACGAACCGGATCGACGAGGTCATCGTCTTCAACCCCCTCACGACGGAGAACCTGCGGGCGATCTGCCGCCTCCTCCTCGACGACGTCGCCGGGACCCTGAAGCACCGCGGGCTCGAGCTCGTGGCCGACGAGAAGGCCGTCGACTGGCTCCTCGGGATGTCGGGCCAGGACGCCCACTCGGGCGCCCGCCCGCTCCGGAGAACGATTCAGCGCCACGTGGAGGACGCGGTATCCGAATTGCTTATCGGCGCCCGGGAGCAGCTGGAGTGCCTCGAAGTGACGGTCATCGACAACGAACTGAAGGTTCTCGTCCGCTCGTCGGCCGCGGTGGGTCCCGGGCGGTAAGGCACGTGCCGACAAAGCACCCGCACCCCGCGCCGACCCTGGTCGGCCCGGCTTCCTCCCTCGCCCGGTCCGTGGCCCGTCGGCCCGGCAGGCCGGCCGTTCTGGCGCTCCTCGCGCTCCTCGTCGCGGGCGGGCCGGCGCTCGCCCAGACGGAGCC
>JBDIBE010000363.1:0-3665 GCA_039812785.1 Thermoanaerobaculia bacterium
CGCTCGAGGCCGCCATCGAGTGGATCGAGGACGACGAGCTCGTCGAGGTCACCCCCCGCTCCATCCGCCTCCGCAAGCGCGTCCTCGACCACTCCCAGCGCAAGGTGAAGAAGCCGACGACCGAAGTGGCGTAGGCAGGGGGAAGCGGGGCACCGGAGCACCGGAGCACCGGAAAGAAACCCAGCTTCGAGGTTCCGTCGATTCCTCGGGGGGCCTTGGTCGGGGCGGTGCGTCTCACGGCCTCCAGCTGCGCGCGGCCGACCCGCTTCCGCGTCCGCTGCGGCCGGGCGGGGCGCCCGCGCGAACTCGCTGCGCTCAAACAGCGCGCGGGCTTTCTCCCCGCCCGGTCCTCGCGAACGCGAGCGGGTCCCCGGCCGTGCTCGAGTCGGCTCGCGAGACGCCCCGACCCCTCCCGCGGCCGGCGAGAGTCAGAGTCCCTCAACCCTGAGCACCAAGAGCCCAGCAGAAGCCTGAGATGGGGTCAGGTCTTGATTTTCTATTCTACGGTGGCGGATGCAGCGTATCGGCAGGGGATCTCGGGGGCGCAAGTCGAGTTGAATCCTCCCTCGGGCTTCCGACGACAGCGGGTGCCTTCTGTCGACGCCCTGGAATGTCTGGCCGCGGACTTGAATCGATGCCGTCGCCCTGCGTCTCCTGCCCCGGTGGGCCGAGCGACGGGGGGTGGGTCCCGCGAGCCGACTCGAGCACGGCCGGGGACCCGCTCGACATCGCGAGGATCGGGCGGGGTCCGAGCCCGCGCACCGATTCGAGCGAAGCGAGCTTGCGCGGGCGCCCCGCCCGACCTGAGCGAGGTCGTCAGCGGGTCGGCCGCGCGCAGCTGGAGGCGAGGGAACCCACCCCACGGCGTGAGGCTCCCCTCCCTCGTGCCCTCGTGCCCTCGTGCCTTCGTGCCTTCGTGCCCTCGTGCTTCGGTGCTCTGGTGCTCCCGTGCTCCCGTGCTCCCGTGCCCTGGTGTTCCGGCCGCTTCCCCCTCCCTCGTCGTGCGAACATTCCTGATGCGCCTTCGGGGCGCAGGAGGAGCGGGCGGGAGTGAGCGCGGTCGCGGTGGCGTTCGGGCTGACGGTGGCGGCGGGGGTGTCGACGGGCGTGGGGAGCGCGATCGCGTTCTTCGCGCGGCGGACGAACCTCCGGCTGCTGTCGGTGGCGACGGGCTTCTCGGCGGGCGTGATGCTCTGGGTGTCGTTCGTCGAGATCCTGCCGAAGGCCCAGCGGGCGCTTTCGGTGGCGCGCGGGGCGCACGAGGGAGCGTGGCTCGCGGTCGCGGCGTTCTTCCTCGGGACGGCGCTCATTCTCGCCATCGACCGGCTCGTCCCGGGAGACGAGAACCCCCACGAGGTCCGCACCGCGCTCGAGCTGACGTCGCTCGGCGAGGCCGTCGCGCCGCCGGTCGCGGCGAAGCTGAAGCGGACGGGGACGGCGCTCGGGATCGCCATCGCGATCCACAACTTCCCTGAAGGGTTCGCCACGTTCCTCTCTGCCCTCGAGGACCCGAGAGTGGGCGCGGCGATCGCGATCGCCGTCGCGCTCCACAACATCCCCGAAGGGGTCAGCGTCGCGGTGCCGATCTTCTACGCGACGGGGAAGCGGCACATGGCGTTCGGCTGGTCGCTCCTCTCGGGACTCGCCGAGCCTCTCGGTGCGGGCGTCGGGTACCTCGTCCTCCGGCCCTGGCTCGGGCCTTCCGTGATGGGCGTCCTCTTCGGCGCGGTCGCGGGGATCATGGTCTACATCTCGCTCGACGAGCTCCTGCCGACGTCGCGCGCGTTCGGGCAGGGGCACGACTCGCTCTACGGCCTCCTCCTCGGGATGGGCGCGATGGCCGTCAGTCTCCTTCTGCTCGCCGGCTGAGCGGGCCTCCGCCAGAATAGAAAATCAAGACCTGACCCCGAGCTCAGCGGAGGTCGCGGAAGCGCCAGAGCTCGGTGTGGAGGCCGACGCCGAGGCCGACGAGGGCGCCGTCGGGGGCCCAGCCGACGGAGCGGACGTCGCCGTCGAACTCGACCGGGACGAGCTGGAGAGCGCCCGTCGAGGGGTCGAGGAGGGCCGGGCGCCATCGCCACGCGTCGCGCGAGGCGACGGTGACGACGATGCGGCCGTCGGGGGCGACGGCGCGCCCGGAGATCGGCGCGGGGGCGAGGCGCAGCTCGCCCAGGAGCGGGAGGGAGACGGCGTAGGCGCCCGTGACCGGGACGCGGAAGAGGCCGACGCCCTCGGCGCCGTTGCGCTGGACGAGGAGCTCCTCGCCGCTCGGGAAGACGGCGACGCCCTGGCCGGACGTCACCTTCCGCGGCGGCGCCTCCCCGTCGACGTCGACCGCCCAGAGCTCCCCCCGGGAGGGGTAGTAGACGGTCCGGCCGTCCGGCGCGGCGGCGAGCTCCTGCGGGAGGGCGTTCTGGGTGCCGGCGAGGCGGCGGAGGATCCGGCCGTCGCGCACGGAGGCGAGGACGAGCCCGGGGGGCGCGCCGACCGCGCCCGAGAGGAAGACGGCGCGGCCGCCGGGGAGGGTCGCGACGGGCGGGGAGGTCAGCTCGGATCCGTCGACGAACGGGCGCGCCTCGCCCGAGGGGCTCCGGAGGAGGAGCCGCCTCCGCCCCGCGACGAGGCCCGGCAGGACGAGACGGCCGTCGTCGAGAAGGCCCGGGCTCGCGACGGCGCCGCGGGCGGTCCCGAGGCGCTCGGGAACGCCGCCGGAGGCGGGGAAGCGGAGGACGTCCGTCGGGCTCTCCGAGACGCCGACGAAGGTGCTCCGTCCGGGCCCCTGCGCAAGGAGCGAGGGGCGCGTCGTGAGCGTCAGGAGCTCCTTGGCGTCGGAGCCGTCGCGGGAGAGGGTGACGATCCTGTGGACGTCGCCGACGGGGAGGGTCGCGAGGAGCGTCCTGCCGTCGGCCGAGTACGAAAAGGGCGGTGCGACGGGAAGCCCGGGCGCGGCGGGCCGGACGCTCCCGCTCGCGAGGTCGAGGAGCCAGAGCTGTCGCGGCCGGCCGGCCGCGCCGTCGCCCGCGAGGCGCCCCCAGAAGAGCGCCTCCCGGGCGTCGGGGGCGGCGCGGAGCGGCACGCCGAGCGATTCGGCGAGGATCTCCGGCCCGACGGGCGTCGCCTTCCCCGTGGAGGGCTCGAAGCGGTGGATCCGGAACGTCCCGGCGGCGGAGGCCTTCACGACGAGCAGGCTGTCGTCGTGGAGCGCTTCGGGGGTCTGCGCCCCTTCGAGGACGAGCCGCTCCTCCCCGCCCACGGCGGGAATGCTGAAGACGCCGATCGGGACGTCGCTGACGCGGTCGAAGTAGAGGCGCGTCCCGTCGGCCGACCACGCGACCCGGTAGACGGAGCCGGCGTCGCCCCGGCGCGTCAGGAGGGTCCAGTCGCCCGAGGCGGGCTTCATGACGGCGACCTGCGCGGTGCCGCCGACGGGCGTGACGAAGGCGAGGGTCTGGCCGTCGGGGGAGAGGCGCGCGGCCAGGACGGGAGTGTCGGGGCCGAGGACGAGCTCGCCGTCCCAGAGGCGGGTGGGCTCGACCGTCCTGTCGCGGAGCCACCAGCCGAGGCCGGCGCCCGCCGCGAGGACGGCGACCGCGCCGAGAGCCGCGGCGGCGATCCGGAGGGCGCTCCGGAGGGACGTGAGGGGCGTCGCGGCGGCCGAGGGGGCC
>JBDIBE010000364.1:0-3664 GCA_039812785.1 Thermoanaerobaculia bacterium
GCGGCGAAGCCGGCCGAGGGCGAGGCCGAGGGTCGCGGCCGCGCCGCCGGCCGACGCGCCGAGGACGGCGACCGTCGCGGGCGAGGCCGCCCCGGCGACCCGGCCGGCCCCGTCGGTGAGGAGCGGAAGGGCCGAGACGAGCGTGGCGACGGGGCGCCCGAGGGCGACGGCGAGGAGCTCGGTCCAGACCGTCACGGCGGTCCCGGGCCCGAGGCTCCAGAGAGGCGTGAGGCCGAGGCCGAGGCTTCCGGCGAGGAGGCCGAGGCCGATCCCGACCGGGACCTTCCAGTGCGAGGCCCGGGAGACCTCCCAGGGGGCGAAGGGACGCGCCGACACGACCCGGGCCGCGAAGTCGGCCGGGAGCCCCTCCCCTCGCGGCATCGCAACCAACTCGTCCAGAAGCACTTCGAGCCTCCGATCGCGTTCCAGGTCGCCTGCGGGGGTCACGGCATCGGTCGTCATGGCGTTCCTCGTCGTCATCGTCCCGATCTCTCTATACGGTGCCTTTCGGCAAAAGATCTCGAAGGGCCTGCCTCGCCCGGAAGAGCTTGTTCTTGACCGTCCCGAGGGGCATCCCCTTCAGCTCGGCGATCTCCTCGTACGCGAGCTCGCCGTAGTGCCTGAGGCTGATCAGCTCGCGGTAGTCGTCCGGGAGCCTCTCGATGGCGAGGTCGAGGGCCTCCCGCAGGCGCGAGCGGGTCAGCTCCTCGAGCGGGTCGGGCTTGCCGTCGACCGGGTCGATCCGCCGTCCCTCGGACTCGTCGTCCGTCGGGAGCTCGAGCGGGAGCGCACGGATCCGCTTCCTCCGGAGGTGGTCGATCGCCGCATTGCCGGCGATCCGGAACGCCCAGGTCGAGAACCGGTACTTCGGGTCGTACGAGTCGAGCGCCGCGTAGAGCTTGAAGAAGACCTCCTGCGTCACGTCGCGCGCGTCCTCGGGGTCGCCGAGGTAGCGCGAGACGAAGCGGAAGAGGCGGAGCTTGTAGCGGTCGACGAGGACGGCGAAGAGGTCCTCGTCCCCCCCGAGGATCCGGGTGACGAGCTCGCCGTCGCCGATCGCGCCCGGATCGTCCACGGGAGGATCCTGCCACACCGCGCCTCGCGCCTCCGAACGAAGGGAATGTCGCGGCGCGGAGAGATCCCACGCGCGAGGAATCCGCGTGGGATGAGGCTCGGGAACGCGCACTGCGGTGGGAAAGGTGATGGCATGAGACACCAGACGATCCTCCCGGCCCTCCTCCTCTCCGCCGCGGCTCTCCTCTCCACGCACGCCTCCGCGCAGACCTACCCGTGGGCCCAGGTCGCGACGGTCCCCTCCGCTCCCGCCCCGGGCGACGAAGTCGTCCTCGCGCTCTCGGGCGAGTGGACCGACACGTGCGGCCCGACGGCCGAGCAGGCGACCGTGACCCGCGACGGGACGGCCCTCGCCGTCGACATCGTCTACGGCGGCTACGGCGTAGGCTGCGGCGCGGCGATCTCGCCGTTCCACCTGAACGTCGGGGCCGGCGCGCTCCCCGAGGGGAGCTACGCCGTCACGGTGACGCTCACGCTCCCGTTCAGCCGGCCGCAGACGATCGGCACCGGCGCCTTCGTCGTCGCCGAGCCGCCGAAGACGCTCGTCTGGGTCCCGGCCTTCTCCGCCAGGAGCGACGGCTACGTCCTCGCGAGCAACCTGACCGCGTTCAACAACGGCGAGGCCGCCGGAGAGGTCGCCACGCTCGCGGCCTACGACGCGCTCGGAGAGCGCGACCCCGGCCGCGCGGGCGTCGCGATCGAACCGCAGGGAGCGGCCCTCGTGCCGAGCGCGCCCCTCCGGAGCGGGCAGGCGGTCGAGATGCTCGCCCTCTCGGCCCCCCGGCCGTTCGCCTTCCGCGCGACGCTCGAGCGGCTCGAGGACGTCCCCGCGGGCTCGCCGAAGGCTCCCGAGTCGCTCGGCCGCGTCGAGCTCCCCGTCTTCACCGAGCTCGTCCCCGCGGGGGCGACCGCCGTGGCGGGCGACGTCTCGCTCACCCCGACCGAGTGCTCCGGCCCGGTCGAGTCCCGCCGCCGCGTGAACCTCACCATCTTCAACGCGGGCGACGAGGCCGCGACGTTCACCGTCGCGGGCGCGGCGGTCTCGGCCGGCCCCGGCGGCTCCGGCAACTCGCAGACGTACGGCGTCCCCGCCCGCTCTCTCGTCCAGTTCAACGCCCTGCCCGTCGACGCGTTCCCGGTCTGCCAGCCCGGCGGCGCCTGGTTCCGGATCAACGGCAACCAGCCGTTCCTCGCCTATGTCTCGACGGCCCGGCCGCAGACCGTCCCCGGCATCCTCCCCTACGAGATCTTCCCCGCCCGCGTCGCCCGCTGAGCCCCCTCCCCGCGGCGGAAAAGCCGCGGCGCGCCCCTCCTTCCGCGGGGGCCGGCCACGCGCCGGCCCCCGCCTTCTCTCCGGGGCGGTCCGGCACGGAGGGGCGGCTCAGTTCGGCCCGAGCCGGACCCCGGGCCGCTCGAGAAGCGCGCCGGCCCGCCCGGCCGGGAACGCCTCGCCGAAGAGAGGCCCGCTCGCGCGGCGGCAGTCCAGCCCTTCGAGCATCGCCGCCTGGCGCTCCGTCACGACGCCGGATGCGACGACGAGGAGGCGGAGCGCGCGGGCGACGGCGAGGACGGCCTCCACCGCGGTCTCGTCCGCGTCGTCCTCGCCGAGCCCCTGGACGAAAGCGTCGTCGATCCCGAGCAGGTCGACCGGCAGCTCCCGGAGCGCCGCGAGGGAACAGCCCTCGCGGCCGAAGCCGTCGACGCGAACGCGGACGCCGAGCTCCTTCAGCTCCTGGAGCCCACGGAGCGCCCCGTCGCCGCTGCGCGCCGCGAGGGCCCCGGGCACGGAGAGAATGAGCGCGCGCCCCTCGAGCCCGCTCCGCGCGAGGGCGGCCCTCACGTGCCGCGGGAGCTCCGCGTCGAGGAGCTGCGAGGGCGCGAGGACGACGGTCACCGAGCGGCGCTGCTCGCCGAGGGGTGGCCACGAGGCCGCGACCCGGCACGCCTCCTCGAGGAGCCGGGGCGTCTGCCGCGGGAGCGCGCCCGCCGTGTCGGCGAGGCCCGGGACCTCGCGTGCGGGAACCGGGCCGAGCTCCGGGTGCCGAATGTGGAGGCGCGCCTCGAAGCCGACGATCGAGCGGCCGGGGAGCTCGACGACCGGGCCGTAGAGGAGGACGAGATCGGAGCCGGCCCCGCCGGAGGGCTCCGCGAGGAAGCCGATCTCGCCGGGAAGCGGACCTCGGGGCGCAGGCTCGTAGAGCTCGACCCGCCCGCCTCCTGCGGCCTTCCCGCGCCGGACCGCGCCGTCGATCCCGCGGAGGAGGGCCGCGGCGCTCTCCGCGCGGGCCGGGAACCGGGCGACGCCCACGGTCGCCGTGACGTGGAGCTCCGTCTGGGCGACGCGGAACGGGAGGGCGAAAGCGTCGTGGAGCTGGCGTCCGAGCCGGCGCGCGTCGCCGGGCTCTCCCAGGCCCCCGGCGACGACGAGGAACTCGTCGTCCCAGAACCGCCCGAGGAAGTCCGACTCCCGAACGACCCCGCGCAGGCGCGCGCCGATCGCCCGGAGAAGCTCGTCCCCTGCGGCGTCCCCGAGGACGGAGTTCACGGAGCGGAAGCGGTCGATGTCGATGAGCGCGACGACCGCGTCCGC
>JBDIBE010000365.1:0-3655 GCA_039812785.1 Thermoanaerobaculia bacterium
CGAGCGGAGCCGCGACCTCGAGTGGGGGCTCGTCGAGACGCGGTTCCTCTCGGCGCTCCCGCACGGCTGGCGGCGGCACGTTCCCTCGTCGATCGTCGGCGACCTCGGCGCGGCGTCGGCCCCGCTCCTCCTCGTCCTCGCCGCGCTCGCCGTGCGGGACGGCAGGGGCGCGGCCCTCGTCTGCGCCGCGTCGGACGAGGGAGAGCGCGCGGCGGCGGTCCTCGCGGCGAAGGCTGCGGCCGGAAGGGGGTGAGCCCGGATGCCGACGACGACGGTCAACTTCCTGACGGTGGTCCACAAGAAGAGCGGCGGCATCGCCATCGCGTTCCCCGACATCTGCAAGACGCCCTCGCCGGCGGGCGGGACTCCCGTCCCGATCCCCTACCCGAACGTCGCGCTCTCGAAGGACACCGCGAACGGCTCGACGACGGTGAAGGTCGACGGGCAGTCGATCATGCTCCGCCGGTCGAACTTCTCGACGAGCTCCGGCGACGAGCCGGGCACGGCGGGCGGGATCATCTCCCAGATCAACAAGGGGAAGGCGCTCCCGCTCACCTTCTCCTTCGACGTGATGGTCGACGGCGACTTCGTCTTCCGCCAGTTCGACCTGATGCTCCAGAACGCGAACCCGCCGCCGAACACGCCGCCGGGCGTCCTCCTGCAGGCGCCGCTCCTCGTCCCCTTCCCGTGGCTCAACCTGCCGCAGTGGACGGTGAAGTGGAGCAAGGCGGAGGCCAAGTGCGGGGACGACGTCGAGATCCTCGTCTCGGCGGCCGGGGGAGACCCGGGCTACTGGCTCAGCATCAACGTGGTCCGCGGGCTCCTCATGCTCCCCGTGAGCTACTTCGTCACGGAGCTGAAGGGCGGGACGACGAAGGTCCCCTGGGTCACGCTGACCGGTCCGTCTCCGAAGAACCAGGTCCGCCTCGACATCCTCGCCTTCGGCGCGGGTGAGTTCGCGAAGACCTCGAGCCCCCTGATGATCACCGTCCCCGAGGAGGTCCGGGAGGCGGGCTCGAAGAAGCAGCGCTCCGTGCCTCAGATGACGCCCGTGCTCCAGCCCGACGGGACGTACACCTACACGCAGGGGACGGGGACGTGGGGCTGG
The DNA here is from genome assembly GCA_039812785.1 of Thermoanaerobaculia bacterium. Taxonomy (GTDB): domain Bacteria; phylum Acidobacteriota; class Thermoanaerobaculia; order UBA5066; family UBA5066; genus UBA5066. Next base: position 1,109 of record JBDIBE010000365.1, read on the forward strand.
GACTACGGCTTCGACCTCGAGATCAAGGACGGCGTCTTCAAGGTGACCGGCCGGATCAAGCTCGTCGCCAGGGGCGGCGCGACGTTCGGCGACACCGAGAAGAGCGCCTGGAAGCAGGAGATCGAGGCGATCTGGACCCGCAAGTGGCGCGAGCACCGCAAGGCGTGCAAGCGCGGGCGCGACTGCAGGTGCTTCGGCGGCTGCTGCGTCTTCCCGGTCGAGGTCGAGTGCCTCTTCGTCGACTCGGGAGAGTTCGCCGAGGTCGAGGTCTGGGCGGGCAACCCCGACACCTACCTCGACGCGGCGGGGCACGTGCACGACAAGTGGTGGAACTCGGGGACCTGGTTCATGGAGCGGTGCGGGCACGAGGGGAACCAGGCCGGCGTGAGGGCCCACGAGTTCGGGCACACGCTCGGCCTCTACGACGAGTACCGGACGGGCGCGATCTACGTCCCGACGGACGCGAGCGGGAACGCGACGGGGCCGCCGCCGAATCCCGACGTCCCCGGAAGCCTCATGGGGCCGAACGGGACGGGGATCATGAAGAACCACCTGGACGAGTTCCACGCGTGGTTCGTCCCCAAGGCGAACGATGACTACGAGCGCGAGACGCTCCTGCCATGAGGCCCCTCGCCGGCGCGCTCCTCGTCGCGCTCGCGCTGCCGGTCCCGGGGGCCTTGCCGGCCGGGAAGGCGGGAAGGGAAGCGATGTCTGAAACGTGGGTCTTCTTCACCCGGAGCGTCGGCTCGGCCGGGACCCTCGGCGGGAGCTTCACCCCCGAGGCGGCGCTCGTCCGGACGGACGCCTCCCTCCCCGGCATCCCGCGCATCGGCGTCTTCCGCCGTCCCATGGCGGCGGGCGAGTGGGACCGGCTCGCGGGCCTCGTCCGCTCTCTCGGCGCGCCGCGCCCGTCCGGCGAGCACAGGCCCGGGACGCCTATGGTCTCGCTCGGGATCATGTCGAAGGGGAAGGCCGAGGTCGTCCACGGGCAGGCCGAGGGCGATCTGACGCCGGCGGAGTCGGGAGTCTTCTCGAAGGTGGAAGAGACGGTCGAGGAGCTCCTGCGGCACCCGCACCGTGCGCTCGAGGCGCAGGCGGCGTGGGGGCGCGCCACGCTCGCCCCGGAGGACGACCTCGTCCTCGAGGTGACCGTCTCGAACCCCGGGCTCTCGCCGGTGCCGTTCGTCCACCCCGGCTCGCGCGGGGGCGAGCCGTCCGGCCTCGCGGTCGTCCTCGCGCGGGTCGGGCCGGACGGCGCCGTCGTCGACGCGCGCGACGTGGGCTTCGCGGGGAGCGAGGTGACGGAGGTCGCCGGAGGCCGCGCCGTGCAAGGGCCCGCTCCCGAGCTCGTGGAGCTCGCGCCGGGCCGCGAGGTCCTCTTCCGCGCGCGGACGCGGGTCCGCCTCGTCCCGGCGGACTACCGCGCCTCGGCGAGGATCGACGTCGACGCGCCGCCCGGCTCCGACGAGAAGTCGGTCGCCGGGACGATCTCCGTCGACCTGCCCCGGCTCGCCGTCGTGCGCGCGGGGGAGAAGGGGGGGAAGGGCCGATGAAGGAAGAAAGACGGGTCGTCGCGCTCGGCACCGTGGCCGCCGCCGGGACGCGCGTCGGGACGATCGCCGCGCTCCTGGACGAGGCGATCCTCGTCGCGTGCGCTCCCGGGGACGACATCGTCGCGTGCGACCTCCTCGAGCCGCGCGCGCCCGGAGCGAGGCCGCTCGCGGAGGGAGAGGCCGTCCTCGTCGTCGTGCCCGAGGGGAACGGGGGGCGCGGGGTCGTCCTCGGGAGGGTCCTCCGGCCGCCAGCGCCGGGAGCCGCCGCGGAGGGGCCGCCGGAAGAGATCCTCCTCGAGGCGAGGAAGGGGCTGACGCTGAAGGTCGGGGAAGGCTCGATCACCCTCCGCGAGGACGGGAAGATCCTCCTCCGGGGCCGGGACCTCGTCTCGCACGCCCGCCGGCTCAACCGCATCCGCGGCGGCACGGTCTCGATCAACTGACCGGGGGGCGGCGCGATGGTCTCTCCGAAGGCCCCTCTCCTGCGCGACGTCCTCGAGGAGCACCTCGAGGAGCTCGCCTTTCTCTGGGGGCTCCGGCGCGACGGGCTCTCCTCTCCCGACCTGACGCGGGCCGGCCTCTCCCGCATCGAGGCGCGGGTCGAGGCGCACGCGGTCGCGCTCGCGCGCGCCGGCGGGCAGCTCCTCGACCTCGCGTCGCCCGGTCTCGGGGCGGACGACCCCGCCGTCGCGTTCGCCTCGGGCTACGCGCTCCTGCGGGCGGGGCGCGAAGGAGCGGACGCCGTGCTCGACGCGTTCCGCGAGGCCCGCGGCGGAACGCTCGAGGGGCTCGGGGAGGCGCTCGCCCACGGCGAGGGGAAGGAGACGCGCGAGGCCCTCTCCGGCCTCGCCGCCTCCGCCGACGGGGCCCTCGCCGTCGCGGCGTCGACCGCGCTCGCGATCGAGCGCGCGCCGGGCCTCCCGGAGAGGGTCGAGGAGCGATTCGTCGACGATCCGGCCCCGGCCGTGCGCGCCGCCGCCTGGCGGCTCGCGAC
>JBDIBE010000366.1:0-3653 GCA_039812785.1 Thermoanaerobaculia bacterium
CGTGCCGCCCGATGTTCTCGAGGGCGCGGGAGCGGACCCACCAGTCCGCCTCGTCGAGGAGCTTCATCCAGGCCGGGAGGGCGCGTGGGTCGTCGATGAGGAGCGCCAGCTCCTTGGCGGGGCGCGCCAGGGCCGGGTCGGGGGATTCGGCGAGCTTCAGGAGCGCGGGGACGAAGCCGGGGTTCCCCTTGACGACCGTCTCGAGCGCCCGGTCCCGGATCCAGACGAACGTCCCGTCGAAGGCCTGGAGGAACCGGGGCGCGAGGACGTCGGCGGGGAGCTGCGCGACGAGCGCGAGCGCCCCTTTCCGGACGGACTCGTGTCCGTCGGCGAGGAGCGCGAGGATCTCCTTCGTGTGGTCCGACTTCGCGGAGGGGAGGAGCCGCTGGAGCGTCGCGAGGGCGGCCGAGACGACGCGCCCCTCGCCGCCCGAGCGGGCGAGGTCGAGGAGGTGGCCGACGAGCGCCTCGTCGGGGGCGTGCTCGAGGATCGCGAGGGCCTGGACCCGCGTCTCCTCGTCCTCGTCCTTCAGCGCGCCGAGCGCGAGGCTCCGCGCGTGCGGCGTCGCGGAGATCTCGCGGCTGGCGGCGATGGCCCGGAGCGCGCGGGAGCGCAGAAGCGGGTCGCCCGCGACGAGCGCCTTGCGGTAGATCGCGAAGGCCTTCTCGGGCGGGAGCTCCTGCGCCATCTCGAGCGCGGTCAGCTTGGCGAAGTCGTCGCCGCGCTCGGCGAGCTGCGTCAGGTAGGCGGTGAGGTCGATTCCCTGGGCCAGCTCGCGGAGGAAGCGCTGCACGCCGCGGCGGGCGGCCTCCGAACGGGTCCGCGCCATCGGGACGACGGCGTCGAGGACGGCCCGGTCGACGCCGCGGCGCTTCAGGATCGCGAGGCCCGCCGTCCGGAGCTCCGGCGTCGGGTCGGCGGCGGTCCAGACGACGTCCTCGAGCTCGAGCCCCGTCATCGCCTGGAACTTCTCGACGAGGTCCTTCTTCTGGGCGTCGCCCGACCACTGGTGGGCCTTCAGCTGGGCGACGATCCCCGGATCGGCGCGGAAGCCCTTCTTCATCATCTCGAGGACCACGGCCTGCCCTCCGTTCCGCGAATGCTAGCCCACCGAAAAAGGGAAGGGGGCGGGAAGTCCCGCCCCCTTCCGCCCCGGCCCGGGAGGCCCGGGGGCTACTTGAGCTCCTTCCACCAGCGGACCTTGGGGACCGCGGTGCCGCCGATCGCGGCGGTGATGTTCGGCGGCTCGTAGAGGCCGGCCCGCTGGCCCTCGCCGATGCCGCTCTTGGAGACGAGGACCTTGTCCCCGGCGATCGTGAAGCCGCTGGCGGCCCCGACGCCCGCGTCGTAGGCCTTGTAGACCGGCGTCCCCGGCTTGCAGGTCGTGTCCGCCTCGAAGTCGACGACGACGACGTAGGAGAAGCCGTTGCAGCCGAGGTCGGGGTCGTAGAGGAGGAAGAGGGCGGTGTTCGAGCCGGTCCCCGACTTCGGCACGAGCATGAACGGGGGCGCCGTGAGCTGCGTCCGGTTGCCGAACGTCGCCGTGTAGGTGCTGCCGTCCTCCTTCGTCACGGTCCAGCTGCTCGAGATCGCCTTGGCCCTGATGTTGTCCGTGACCAGCTTGTCGGTGAAGCTGGCCTTCTTTCCGGTCGCGACGTAGATCCGGGGGACGAAGTTCGGCGCGGCGCCGACGGAGGTCCCGGTGATCAGGTCGCTCCGCTCGTAGAGCGAGCCGCTGCCGAAGGCGTAGGCGACGCACCCCTGAAGGTCGGAGCCGACGCCGCTCGCGGCGGGGTTGTAGTAGATCGGCTGCGACTGCGACGGCGTGATGTCGGTCGAGACGTCGATGCCGACCTTCGCGACGTCGAAGCCGGTGTTCGTGTACTGGTCCGAGGAGTAGAGGAACCAGATCCGCCCGTTCAGGTCGGCCTGCAGGCCGAGCCGTGCGACGTTGTCCTCCTGGTAGGCCTTCGCCTTCGGGTCGAAGATGACCGAGTCGGCGAACGCCTGGTTCCCGACGAACGGCGAGGGCGTCGAGAGCGAGGTGAGGCTCTTCGTCACGACGATCGAGCCGTCAGTCGGGTCGAGGACGTAGGTCCGGGGGGCGACGAACGAGGCCGTCCCCTGCGTCGTCCGGGTGTTGCCGGGGTTCAGGCCGCTCGCGCCGACGAGGCGCCAGGTGTTGGAGGTGACCGGGGCCATCGCCGGGATCGCGAAGGTCTGCGCGAGCCGCTCCAGCGTCGTGTCCGAGCTCGAGCCGCCGGTCGTCTTCGTCCAGAGGATCTTGACCGGGTCGGCCGGGTAGCTCGAGTCGTCGGGCTTCGGCACCTTCGTTACGTCGATGGCGAACATGTCCGACGCCCCGGCGCCGAAGGTGACGATGCCGATCGTCTTGTAGCCCTCGCCGCTGAAGTAGACGTCGCCGAACCGGAAGGAGTTCGAGACGCCGTAGATGTGCTCGAGGATGTCGGTCGGCTGCCCGCTCGGGTACTTCGGGTCCTCGACGTAGTTGTTGTAGAGGGTCACCTGCTTGGAAAGGAGGCTCGGCGGGAGGATGGCGATCTGCTCGATCCCGTCGGTGGCCCGGAAGGCGTGGAGCATCCCGTCGTTCGAGCCGACCCAGAGGAGCGCGTCGCGCCCGCCGTTCGCCATCTGGAACGACTTGTGGTCGACGACGGTGTTCTGGGTCCACGACCCGGGTGCGGCGACCATGGCGGGCGCCGAGTTGATCATCGGCCCTAGGGGCCAGGAACGGACCTTGTCCGAGAGGGAGCCGTCGTTGCCGCGGATGAAGTCGAGGACGGGGGCCGTCAACCCCGCGACGTCCTTGAGGGGCGCCTTCGTCAGGTTCGCCTGGGTCACCTCGACGAGGTCGTTCGTGGCCGGATTCCAGGTGAAGATCTTGCGGCTGCTCGCCGGCCGGCTGGCCAGAACCCCTCCGGCGTTCCAGGTGACGTAGTCTTCGTCAGACGGGTCCAGGTTGATGTTGAACTTGTAGAGGTTCCCCTTCCAGTTCGGGAAGCCGGTGGAGGGGAGGTAGACGGCGTTCGGCGCCGCGGCGGCCATGCCCGAGACGGGGGCGTTCGTGGCGTAGTCGCCCGTCGCCGTCGCGTTGACGATGGCGGCGAAGGCCTCGCCGATCGCCTTGGCGCTCTCCGCGAAATACGCATTGTGGCTGGCGCGGTCCGTCGGCGGCGCGGTGATGTTCGCCTCCGGCACGCTCGCGAGCCACGGGAAGAGCGGGTCGTTCGCCGCCTTGAACCACTTCGAGGTGTTCCGGTTCCAGCGCCGCTGGCCGTTCGGGCCGACGAAATTCCCCGACGAGGTGCCCACGGGGTCCGCGACGGTGGAGACCGCCGGGTCGGGGAGGTTCGGGTTGTTGACGGCGTCATAGCCGCCGAAGCCGGCGTCGCCGGCCGGGCTCGAGGCGTCGGTCCGGCCCATGTAGGCGATGAAGTCGAGTTCGCAGGGGCCGACGGCCGAGCTCATTCCGATCACCCACGTCCGCGGGTTGATCTTCGGGGCGCCTCCGCCCGGGTCGAGCTCGTCGTTCCAGATCTCGTCGGAGATGCCGGCGGCGTGGCGCGCCCACTGCTGCGGGCAGTCGTAGCCCGCACCGCTGTCGCACTGGCGGCCGTCCGCGGCGCTGCCGC
>JBDIBE010000367.1:0-3641 GCA_039812785.1 Thermoanaerobaculia bacterium
GCTCATCTGGCCCGACCCGCCCGTCGTCGCGGGCCGCGGGACGTTCGTCGGCGACCTCCTCGAGCGCGCCGGCCTCGAGAACGCCGCGCCCGCGAAGGCGGGGGACTGGCCGCGCGTCACGCACGAGACGCTCGTCGCCTGGGACCCGCGGATCGTCGTGCGCCCCGAGACGCGCGAGAACGCGGCGGCCTTCGCGGCGGCCTTCGCGCCCGGAAGCCGCTGGCTCCTCCTCCCCGCCGTCCGCGAGGGGCGCGTCCTCGTCCTCCCCGGCGACTGGCTCGAGCGGCCCGGCCCGCGCCTCGTCGACGCGCTCGAGGCGCTCGTCGAGAGGCTCCGCGAGGCGCGCTGGTGAGGCGGACGGCGCCGCTCCTCCTCGCGCTGCTCCTCCTCTCGGCCGCGGCGGTCCTCGCCTCGCTCCTCCTCGGGAGCGTCGCGGTCGCGCCGGGCGACGCCCTCTCCGCGCTCCTCGGGCGCGGCGACGAGTCGACGGTGACGATCGTCCGCGACCTGCGGCTGCCGCGCGCGCTCCTCGGCCTCCTCGTCGGCGGAGCGCTCGCCCTCTCGGGGGCCGCGCTCCAGGCGCTCCTCGGCAACCCTCTCGCAGACCCGTACCTCCTCGGCGTCTCCGGGGGCGCCGCGTGCGGCACGCTCCTCGCGCTCGTCCTCGGCGCGGGGGCCGGAGGGATCCTCGGCACCTTCGCCCTCCCCCTCGCCTCGCTCGCGGGCGCGCTCGGGGCCGTCCTCCTCGTCGGCCTCGGCGCCTCGGTCGGCGGGCGGCTCGACCGCGGGCGCCTCCTCCTCTCGGGCGTCGTCGTCAACGCCCTCGCGTCGGCCGTCCTCCTCTTCCTCCTCTCCTTCGGCAACGCGGCGGACACGCGAGGCTTCGTCTTCTGGATGCTCGGCTCGCTCTCGGGCGCGACGGGCGAGGCGGCGCTCTCGCTCGCGCTCTACTCGGCCGCGGGCCTCGCCGTCCTCCTCCCTCTCGCCCGCGCCTTCGACGCGATGACCCTCGGCGAGGAGACGGCCTTCACGCTCGGCGTGCCGGTCGAGACGGCCAAGCGCGTCGCCTACGTCGCCGCCTCGCTCCTGGCGGCCGCGGCGGTCGCGCACGCCGGGATCATCGGCTTCGTCGGCCTCCTCGTGCCGCACCTCGCGCGCCGCCTGACGCGCGGGCACCGCGCCCTCCTCCTCGCCTCTTTCCTCGCCGGCGGCGTCCTCCTCGTCGCGTCCGACCTCCTCGCGCGGACGCTCTTCGCGCCGAACGAGGTCTCGATCGGCGCGGTCACGGCGCTCCTCGGCGCGCCCGCCTTCCTCGTCCTCCTCCGGAGGCGCGCCTGACGCCGCTCGCGCTCGACGGCGTCTCGGCGGGCTACGCGCGCGGACGGGACGTGCTGCGCGGCGTCTCGCTCTCCTTCGGCGCGGGGCGCCTCGCGGCTCTCCTCGGCGAGAACGGCTCGGGGAAGTCGACGATGCTCAAGGTCCTCGCCGGGCTCCTCGCCCCGTCGCGCGGCGAGGTGCTCCTCGAGGGGACGCCGCTCGGCCGCGTCCCCCGTCGGGCGGCGGCGCGCCTCGTCGGCTACCTGCCGCAGGGCTTCGAGCCGTTCTTCCCGGCGACGGCGCTCGACGTCGTCCTCCTCGGGCGGACGCCCTTCCTCGGCCCCTTCGCGACGCCCTCGCGCCGCGACGTCGACCTCGCGCGCGCGGCCCTCGAGGAGGTCGACGCCTCCGGCCTCGAGGAGCGCGACGTGAGGAGCCTCTCCGGGGGCGAGCGCCAGCGCGTCTACCTCGCGCGGGTCCTCGCGGGGGAGCCGCGGGTCCTCCTCCTCGACGAGCCGACGGCGAGCCTCGACCCCCGCCACCGCCTCCTCGTCCTCGACGTCCTGAAGCGCCGGGCGGCGGCGGGCGCGGCCTGCGTCTTCTCGACGCACGAGGTCGACCTCGCGGCGCGCGCGTCGGACGACGCCGTGCTCCTCGCCCGCGGCGCCATCCTCGCCTCGGGCCCGGTGGGCCGGAGCGTCACCGAGGCCTCCCTCTCCGAGCTCTTCGGGGTCCCGGCCTGCGTCACGCCCCTCGCCGACGGCACCCCGCTCGTCACGCTCGGCGGCCTCCCGCGGGGGAGCGCCGGCGGGAAAGGGTAAGATCCCGCCTCCATGGCTCTCTGGTTCCGGAAAGACAAGGCGCCGCGCGCCCTGCGCGACATGGGCAAGGCGACGTCGCTCGGCGAAGGCCTCTTCCTCAAGTGCGACGGCTGCCGCGAGACCCTCTACGCCAAGGAGGTCGAGCGGAGCCAGCGCGTCTGCCCGAAGTGCGGCTTCCACTTCCGCCTCTCCGTCGAGGAGCGGCTGAAGCTCCTCTACGACGGCGAGGCGTACCGCCCGCTCTTCGGGGACGTCCGCCCGGCCGACCCGCTCCGCTTCCGCGACTCCAAGCGCTACCGCGACCGCCTGCGCGACTACGAGGCGCGGAGCGGCCGCCCCGACGCGATCGTCGCCGGGGACGGGACGATCGAAGGGATGCGGGTCCTCGTGGCGGCGCTCGACTACGCCTTCATGGGCGGCTCGATGGGCTCGGTCGTCGGCGAGGTCCTCGCCCGGACGGCCGAGAAGGCGTGCGAGGAAAAGGTCCCGCTCGTCGTCGTCACCGCCTCCGGCGGCGCTCGGATGCAGGAGGGGATCCTCTCCCTCATGCAGATGGCCAAGGTCTCCGCGGCGCTCGCGCGCCTCTCGGAGGCCCGGGTCCCGTACGTGACGATCCTGACCGACCCGACCACGGGAGGCGTCACGGCCTCCTTCGCGATGCTCGGCGACGTCACCCTCGCCGAGCCGAAGGCCCTCATCGGGTTCGCGGGCCCGCGGGTCATCGAGCAGACGATCCGGCAGACCCTGCCCGAGGGCTTCCAGCGCTCCGAGTTCCTCCTCGACCACGGCTTCGTCGACGTCGTCGTGCCGAGGAAGGAGCTGAAGGCGACGCTCGCGACCGTCCTCCGGCTCCTCGCCGCGTGACGCCGGGAGAGGGCCTCCGCTGGCTCGACGCGCTCGGGCCGCAGAAGATCCGGCCGGGCCTCTCCCGCACGCACGCCCTCCTCGCCTCGCTCGGACGCCCGCAGGCGACGTTCCGGACGCTCCTCGTCGGCGGGACGAACGGGAAGGGCTCGACGGCGGCCGCGGCCGCCTCCATCCTCGAGGCCGCCGGGCTTCGCGTCGGGCTGACGACCTCGCCCCACCTCGTCCGCGTCAACGAGCGGGTCCGGCTCCTCGGGCGCGACGTCTCCGACGCGGCGCTCGACTCCGCCCTCTCCCTCGTCGCGGCCGTCTCGGGCGAAGGCGCGCTCCGGCCGACCTACTTCGAGGCGCTCGTCGTCGCCGCCTGCGAGCTCTTCCGCCGCGCGGGCGTCGCGGTCGGCGGCGTCGAGGTCGGCATCGGCGGCCGCCTCGACGCGACGAACGTCCTCGAGCCGGAGGTCTCCGTCGTGACGAACGTCGCGGCCGACCACCTCGAGACGCTCGGCCCGACCCTCGAGGACGTCGCCCGCGAGAAGGCGGGGATCTTCCGGCGCGGCCAGCCCGCGCTCACCGCGGCCGAGGGGGCGGCGCTCGACGTCCTCCGGGGCGAGGCCGCGCGCGTCGGGGCGCGCCTCGTCG
>JBDIBE010000368.1:0-3632 GCA_039812785.1 Thermoanaerobaculia bacterium
CGCCTCCACCGCCACGCAGGCCTGCCGCCTCGAGGCGGCCGTCTTCGCCTCCGGCGCCCTCGTCGGCTCCGGCACCGTCGAGTCGATCCCGGGCGGCGCGAACCAGTCGTCCGTCGAGGCGCTCGTCCCGGCCTCCGCCGGCAAGTCGGGCCTCGCGTTCCGGCTCCGCCTCCTCTCCGGCTCGGGCTTTCCCTACGCCATCCGCAACGACAACCGGACGAGCGACGGCACCGCGATCCCCCTCGCGGTGAAGAAGGGCGCCTTCTCGACCGCGCCGGTCATCGTCTCGTTCGCCGCCAGCCCCGCGGCGGGCTGCGCCCCGCTCGCGACGACCTTCTCCTGGCAGACGACGGGCGCCGCGAAGGTGAGCATCAGCGGCGTCGCGAACGACCTCCCCCCGAACGGCACGTACGCCGCGACCGTCACGACGGGCGGCGAGTACGTCCTCACGGCGACCTCCCTCACGGGTCAGTCGTCCGTCCAGCCGCTCCAGATGACGATCACCCCCTCGACGCCGAAGCCGACGCCCGCGCCGGCCTCCGCGACGCTCCCGACGGGCGGCATCGTCACCGGCGTCTTCCCGGCGGGGACCGGCCCGGTCACGATCGAGTTCGTCACGCACGAGTCGTCGGGCTCCACCTTCACGGCCCAGGGGATGGGGTGGATCTACACCGCCGGCACGACGCCGGGGACCGACGTCGTGAGGATCACGGCCGCGGGCTCCTGCGGGCCGGCCTCCGCCGAGTTCACGGCCGCGGTCGTGGCGCCGGGCGCCGCGCGTATCGTCCGCCTCGAGTCGATCCCGGAGCGCGGCTGCGCCCCCACGACGAACATCCTCCTGTCGTGGCAGACCGAGAACTCCGAGGGCGTCACCGTGAGCGGCTTCCCCGACGAGTTCTTCGTCGCCAACGGCGGCGTCGAGACGACGATCACCGCGACGACCGGCTTCACCGTCACCGCCCTCGGCCTCGACGGCTCGACCGATTCCGCGAGCATCACGGTCCCGCTCGACCCGCAGCTCTACGTTCCGAAGATCGAGCCGTCCGTGGCGTACGTGAACGCCGGGACGACGGTCGTCATCAACGTCGACCCGGCGTCCGTCCCCGACCTCTCGGGCGTCCGCTGGACGATCCTCCAGAAGCAGAGCGGGGCCGGGTTCAAGTTCGCGCCCGACCCGACCGTCCCCGGCCGGTACAAGTACACGGCCGGCGACTACACCGGCATCGACCGGCTCCGCTTCCTCTGGGTCAACGGCTGCGGCATCGGCTACACCGACTTCACGGCGAGCGTGACCGGGGAGACGCCGTAGGCCCGGCCCCGGCGGCTCATCGCCAGGAACACGAAGGGCGGCCTTTCGGCCGCCCTTCTTCTTTTCTGCGAGGTCCGGGGGAGCCGCGTCGTCGCCCCCCCGGCGATTCCTCTTACGCCTTCGCCTTCTTCACGGCCGCTGCCCGGGGGGGCTGAGCTTGCGCGCGCCCCCCCGGACCCCCCACCTGTCCGCTCAGGCCTTTGCCTTCTTGACCGCTTCCGTCAGCGCCGGGACGATCTGGAAGAGGTCGCCGACGATGCCGTAGGTGGCGGCCTTGAAGATCGGGGCCTCGGGGTCCTTGTTGATCGCGACGATCACCTTCGAGGAGCCCATCCCCGCCATGTGCTGGATGGCGCCCGAGATGCCGCAGGCGACGTAGAGCGTCGGGGAGACGACCTTGCCCGTCTGCCCCACCTGGTGCTCGTGCCCGATCCATCCCGCGTCGACCGCGGCGCGCGAGGCGCCGAGCGCCGCGCCGAGCTCGTGGCAGAGCCCCTTGAGGACGGGCCAGCCCTCCGGCCCCTTGATGCCGCGGCCGCCGGAGACGATCTTCTCGGCCTCGGCGACGTCGATCTCGCCCCCCTCGGCCGTCTCGAGCTTTACGACCTTCGCGCGGATCGTCACCGCGACGTCGAGCGCGACGACCTCGCCCGCGCCCGCGGCGCCCTTCGACGCCGGGAAGACGTTCGGGCGGGGGGTCGCGATCTGGAGGGCCGCGGCCGGGTCGGCCGCGACCGTCGCGCGCGCCTTGCCCGAGTAGACCGAGCGGGTCGCCGCGAGGCGCCCCCCCTCGACCTCGAGGGACATGACGTCGGAGAGGAGGCCGACCTTCCGCCGCGCGGCGAGGCGCGGGGCGACGTCCTTGCCCATGGCCGTGGCCGGGACGAGGACGACCGACGGCGCGAAGGCCGTGACGGCCGCGTCGAGCGCGGCGGTGTACCCCTCGCAGGAGTAGAGGGCGAGCTCGGGCCTGTCGGCCACGAAGACCTTCGCGGCGCCGTACGCGGCGAGCTCGGGGGCGAGGCCGCCGATGCCGGAGCCGGCCACGACGGCGGCGAGGGCGCCGCCCGTCTTCGCCGCGACCTCGCGGCCGAGGGTGAGGGCCTCGAAGGAGGCCTTGCGGATCTTGCCGTCGCGCTGCTCGATGAAAACGAGGACGTTGCTCATCGTGTCTCTTCCTTGTGTCGCCGTCGGGCTAGAGGACCTTCGCCTCGTCGCGGAGGAGGCGGACGAGCTCGTCGGCGGCCTTCGCCGGGTCGTCCGGGGGAATCAGCTTCACGGCCTGGCGGGCCGGCGGGAGCTCGAGCTTCGTCCAGCGGACCGCGGCCTTCTCGCCCGTCGTCGCCGCCGGGTCGACGCCGACGTCCGCCGGCTTCTTCACCGCGATGACCTTCTTCTTGGCCGCCATGATCCCCTTGAGCGAGGCGTAGCGCGGCTCGTTCAGCCCCTTCTGCGCGCCGATCAGGCACGGGAGCGGCATCTCGACGACCTCGCGCGCCCCCTCGATCTCGCGGTACGCGACGACGGCGCCGTCCTTCCACTCGAGCTTCGTGACGAGGTTCGCGTGCGGCAGGTCGAGCAGCTCGGCGAGCATCGGCACCATCGTCTGGGCGTCGGTCCCGACCCCCTTGTTGCCGAGCCAGACGACGTCGCACGGGAGCGCCTTGACCGCCCCGGCGAGCGCCATCGCCACGCCGAGCGAGTCGGCCTCGCCGAGCCCGTCGGAGGCGACGCGGACGGCCTCGTCGGCCCCGCGCGCGAGGCACTCGCGGAGCCCCACGTCGGCCCGCGCCGGCCCGTACGTCACCACGGTGACCGTGCCGCCCTTCGCTTCCTTCGACTTGATCGCCTCCTCGAGGGCGTACTCGTCGTAGGGCGAGACGATCCACTTGACGTCGGCCTCGTCGATCGACTTCCCGTCGGCGCCGATCTTGATCTTCGTCTCGGTGTCCGGAACGTATGCGATGCAGACGACGTGATTCATCCGTTCTTCCTCTCGCGTTCTGAAGGGCTCGGGATACGGGCGACCTCTGGGACGGTATCACGCCGCGCCGCAGCGCGGCGCGAAAAATGAGCCGCCATTCATCGCCCGATGGACGGCCGTCGGCTCCGTCCCGCGGAGGGTCCCCCTGCCGGGCCCGGCCGGATCCCCCCCCGGGGCCGCTTCTTGACTTACGCCTCGTTTACGCCCACTCTTTCCCCAGCCATGGCCTCCTCCCCCCTCCCCCTCCCGGCCGAGGTCGCGAGCCGCCTCCTCCGAGCGGCCGACCTCCCGCGCCGCGGGGCCGCGCTCCGCGCCGACGACCGCCTCCCCACCGGCGCC
>JBDIBE010000369.1:0-3603 GCA_039812785.1 Thermoanaerobaculia bacterium
CGCGTACCGCACCGGGGGCAAAGCCCGCACGCGGAGCGCGGCCCGTCTTCCTCGACGAGGCGGGAGACGACGAGCCTCCCGTCCGCGCCCGGCACGCGGCAGCGGGGGCAGACGAGCGGGACGGGAAAGGCCGCCATCAGCCCGAGCGTATCGGAACCCGCCGCGGCCGGCGCCCGCGAACCCTCCTCGGGCGCGCCGCGTACACCGCTCATGCGCCTCGCCGCCTCGGCCCTCGTCCTCTGCCTTGCCCTCCCCGCCGCCGCCGAGCCGCCCGCCCACGACCGCGCGTTCTGGACCGCCCTCGCCGCGAAGGAGTTCGCCGTCCCCGCGGGGGAGAGCGCCGCGGCCCTCTCCCTCGAGGTCGCCGACCTCCTCGCCTCGCCCGACCCGGTCCTCCGCGACGGCGTCGGCTACGAGGCGCTCGCGCGGTGGGTCTACGCCGAGGGGATCGTTCCGCCCGCCGACCTCGAGAAGCTCCGGCTGAAGCTGCAGGCCGGCCTCGGGAAGGAGCTCGGCACCGCCGGGACCGACGCCGCCTACGGGCGCTCGTTCTCCGCCGTCGGCCTCGCGATCCTCGCCGCGGCCGACCAGAAGAAGCCGTGGATGACCGCCGAGGCGTTCGACGATCTCCTCGGCGCCGGCTGCCGCTACCTCGCCGCCGAGAAGGACCTCCGCGGCTTCGTCCCGGGCGGCGGCTGGGTCCACGCGACGGCGCACACGGCCGACCTCCTCAAGTTCCTCGGCCGGAGCCCGCGCCTCACCCCCGCGGGGCAGGCCCGGATCGTCGAGGCCGCCGCGGCGCGTCTCCGCACGGCCGGCGTCGTCTTCGCCTGGGGCGAGGACGAGCGGCTCGCGCGGGCGCTCCTCTCCCTCGTCCTCCGGAAGGACTTCGACTCGAAGCCCCTCGAGGCGTGGCTCGCCGCGCTCGCGGCCGAGAACACCGCGCTCTGGAGGAACGGCCCCGCGATCGACCCGGCCGCGTTCGTCCCGGTGCGGGCCCAGAAGCAGGCGCTCGTCCACCTCGCGGCGCTCCTCGCCCGGGAGGAGGCGGCGCCCGCGGCGTTCCGGAAGACGCTGAACGAGGCGCTCGGGAAGCTCGGAGGCTAGGCGGCGCTCAGCCCGCCTGCGCCTCGACCTCCGCGCGACGGCGGTCACGCATCTGGACGAAGCTCGAGACGACGAGCGCCTCGGCGATGTCCTCCAGGCTGACGAGGCCGAGGAACTCCTCGCCGCGGTGGACGGCGACGATCCGCTCCCCCTTCTCGCCCATCAGCCGGCGCACCTCGTCGAGCCCCTGGCTCTCGTCGACCTTCACGACGTCGCGCCGCATGACGCCGGCGACGTAGAGGTCGTTGACCTCGGTCGCGAGCGTCTTCAAGACGTCGTCGCGCGTGACGACGCCGAGGAACGTCCTCCCCTGGAGGACGGCGAAGTCGGGCTGGTAGCTCGTCAGGATGTAGTCGACGACCTTGCTCACGTGGTCGCCCGGCGCGAGCGCGAGGGCGTAGCGGTTGTAGGCGTCGCCGACCCGGAGCGTCGTGAGCACCTCGCGCGCCTGCTCTTCGGCCCTCTCCTGCCCCGCCCCCGCGAAGACGAAGAAGGCGACGAGGACGAGGACGAGGTTCCCCGTGAGGACGCCGAAGAGGCCGAAGGCGAAAGCGATCGCCTGGCCGATGCTCGCGGCGATCCGGGTCGCCCGGGCGAAGCCCATCCGCATCGCGAGCGCGGCGCGGAGGATCCGGCCGCCGTCCATCGGGAAGGCCGGGATCAGGTTGAAGAGGGCGAGCGCGACGTTCGCGGTGAAGAGCCAGCCCCAGAGCGTCGCGAGCGACGGCGGGCCGCCGGGAGCCTCGAAGAGGGGGCGCCCGTCGAACCCGCCGAGGTTCAGCGCGAGGCCGCCGACGAAGAAGAGGACGACCGCGATCGCGACGTTCACGAGCGGCCCGGCCGCGGCGATGAGGAGCTCGTGGAGGGGCTTCTCGGGGTTCTTCTCGAGGCGGGCGACGCCGCCGATGGGGAGGAGGACGATCTCGCGCACCGTCAGGCCGAACCGCTGCGCGACGAGGCTGTGCCCCAGCTCGTGCAGGACGACGCAGGTGAAGAGGAGGATCATCAGGCCCATCCCGAAGGCGGCGCCCGGGAGGGACGACTCCCCGTCGAGCCCCTTCGGGAAGCCCCACTGGAACGCGCCGAGCGCGAGGATGAGCGCGAAGGTGGCGTGGATCCTGATGTCGATGCCCGAGACCCGGGCGATGGAGTACGACCACTTCATGACAGGCTCCCGACGCGCCGGAACGTTTCCGGCCGCCGCTCAATTTCCGGCGGACGCCTCCGCCGGGATTTCGGGCCGGAACTCCCGGGCCGACGGGTCGGGCTTCTTCTTCCAGGCCGCGAAGGGCCGGGCGAGGGCCCGGAGGGCCGCGAGCTTCCACTCGTACGGGTCGAGCCAGCCCCTCTCGGGAAGGAGCTGGCGACCCTCCTCGGGCTGGACGACGAGGGAGACCTTGATGTTCGGGAGGATGCCGACGGCGAGCCCCTCGCGGCGGGCCGCCTCGTACTGGTACGCCATCACCTCGCGCATCGCGTCGGGGTCGGGCGAGGGGAGGTGGGCGAGGTTGCTCCCGGCGAGAGGCCGGAAGATGCAGACGGTGGGGAAGCCGCCGCCCGCGACGATCCGGTCGATGGCGCGCTTCGTCGACTCCACCGGCTCGAGCCCCGCGATGATCTCGCCCGAGACCCGCCCCCGGCCGAGCTTCTTCGCCGTGTACTCGAGCGCCTCGAAGAAGGCGTCCTGCCCGACGGTCGTCGCCTTTCCCGGGCAGACCTCCTCGAACCACGTCTTGTCGAGGAGCTCGACGCAGAAGCTGAAGTGGTCGCAGCCGAGCTCGATGAGCTCGTCGTACTCGTCCCAGCAGTCGCGGAGGACCGGCACCGCCTGGACGCCGATGAAGCCGCCGACGTTCCGGCGGATCGCCGAGACGAACGGGCGCGCCTGCATCAGGCCGTGCATCGGGCGCTTCTTCGGGTCGTCCTCGAAGTGGTAGCCCGTGTTGAAGTGGGTGAAGGTGACGCCCGACTCCTCGCGGGCCGTCCGGGCGACCTCGACGACGTCCTCGACCTTCTTGGCGAGCTCCTCGTTCTTGCCGACGTTCACGCCGGTCGTGCAGAACTGGCAGTTCGCCGCCGAAGGAGTGTTGTACCAGTACATGCAGGTCTCGGCGAAGTAGATGCCGAGGTAGGTCCCCTGCAGGACGCCGACGCGCGTCATCGGGATGCCGCGCGTCGTCGTCCTTCCGTACCAGGCCGGCGGCTCGGGGAGGCGGACGGGGTAGACGACGTCGGGGAGGCGGGCGTCGCGCACCGCGAACGCCTCGCCCTCCTGGAAGAGCGTCAGCGGGGACGCGGCGACGAACGGCTCGTCGAGCGGGACGTTGACCCAGATCCCCTGGCGGGGGCCGGGGAGGACGAGCTCGAGGCCGGAACCGAGGCCGGCGCGGGTGCGGGCGACGCGGCGGGCCTGCACGCCGGCCCGGGCGGAATCGTCGACGTGGAGCCCCCGGCAGAAGAGCTCGACCTCGAGCTCGACGGGGTTCCAGGGCTTCT
>JBDIBE010000370.1:0-3601 GCA_039812785.1 Thermoanaerobaculia bacterium
GTCGCGGGGCGCCGGCGGGCGTCGCCGGTGAGCGGCGGGATGCAGGGCGCTCCGGCGCGCGAGGGCCTCGAACGTGACCGTCGCCAGGTGCGCCGTCAGGACGTCCGTGGCCTCGGCCCACGCCATCCGCGCCGGGCAGCCGGAAAGGAACGGGCAGGTGTCCTCCCCGTCCACGCAGCGGTTCAGGACGACGTCGTCGTCCATCGCCCGGCAGACGTCGAGGAGCGTGATCGAGGAAGGCGGACGGGAGAGCTCGACGCCGCCGCCCATGCCGCGGGTCGTCGAGAGGATCCCCGCGGCGCCGAGGCGGGCGACGATGCGGCGGACGAAGGAGAGCGGCAGGAGCTTCTGGTCGGCGACGTCCCGGACCTGCACGGACGCTCCCGGGCCGAGGGCGGCGAGGTGAAGCACCGTCCGTACGGCGTAGTCGGTCTCCCGCTTG
The DNA here is from genome assembly GCA_039812785.1 of Thermoanaerobaculia bacterium. Lineage (GTDB taxonomy): Bacteria > Acidobacteriota > Thermoanaerobaculia > UBA5066 > UBA5066 > UBA5066. Next base: position 443 of record JBDIBE010000370.1, read on the forward strand.
ATCCCCAGCATCCCGGAGGCTCTCCCGTTCGAGTTCTCACCGGCTCCCGCCGGACGGGCGGCGGCAGGAAAGGTTACCAGAGCCGTAATGTTCGGGGGCTCCGCCGGCGGCCGCTCCCGCCGCCGGCGGCATCGCCCCGGGGCGGAGCCGCCGCGTCCGGGGGCGAAGTGCGAGAATCCGAACGGCCCCCGTCCACCGCGCTCGTGAAAGGAACCGTGAATGCGCAAGGCCGCTCTGACCTGGGCTCCGTCGCTGCTTCTCCTTCTGCTCGCCCCGACCCGGGCCCACGCCCAGGCATGCGTGCAGGGATGGGGATGGCGGGTCCCGATCACCGTCAACAACACCGCCAACTCGAGTGCCTTCGCGGACCTCGAAGTCGCGGTCTCCGTCGACACCGCGACGCCGATCGCCGCCGGCCACATGCTCGCGAGCGGCGCCGACATCCGGTTCACCGACGGGAGCTCGTGTCTCTGCCACACGGTCGCTTCGGGCCTCGGCTCGGCGAGCACGACGGTGTGGGTGCGCGTCCCGAGCGTCCCGGCGTCGGGGTCGACGACGATCTGGATGTACTACGGGAACGGCGTGGCGACGTCGACGGACGACCCCTACTGCACCTTCTCCTTCTACGAGGGCTTCGAGGACGACACGCTCAGCTTCACGGCGCCGTCGTGCGGCTCCGTCACGACGACCGTCGCCGGCGGCTCCGGGACGATCTCGTGGGCCTCGAGCGGGGTCCTCGTCTCGAGCGTGGCGCTGTCCCAGTCGCGCGTCTACGTGGGCGAGGCCGAGGTCGTCTCCGCGTCGGGGAGCTGGCCCGGGCTCTACTGGGCCCTCGACGACGCGAACCAGCGTTCCTACTCTGCCCTGGTGAGCCCCGGCAGCTTCCGCATCGGCGTCTCCGGCACGGGCTCGGGCTGGTGCCAGGGCCAGAACTGGGCGAGCGCCGTCCTGCCCTATTCCAGCACCGCCGGGCTCTGGCAGCTGACTTGGGCGGCGACCGGCGACATCCGGGCCTCGTTCCCGACCGTCGGCGACGTCACGAGCGCCGACACGACCCTGACGCGCAACGCGGACCTCCGCCTGATGCTCGGGGGCATCTCCTCGGGAGCGGGCTCGATGACGGTCGACTGGGTTCGCGCGAGGCAGCTCGCGTCGCCCGCGCCGACGACGTCCGGCGGCGCCGAGGAGGTCGCGACGGTGAGCGCCGACGTCTCGATCGCGAAGAGCGTCTCGGCTCCGATCCTCGCCGCGGGCGGCCCGGTCTCGTTCACGATCACGGCGTCGAACGCCGGTCCCGGCTCCGTCGTCGGCGCGACGGTCACCGACGTGCTCCCGGCTGCGATCGGATCGGCCACCTGGAGCTGCGCGGCGTCGGGAGGCGCGACCTGCGCGGCTTCCGGCTCCGGCAGCATTGCCGACAGCGTCGACCTCCCGTCCGGCGCAAGCGTGACCTACACCGTCCTCGCGACTGTGTCCGCCTCGGCCTCGGGGCCCGTCGCGAACACGGCGACGATCGCGCTGCCGCTCGGCTTCGCCGACCCGACGCCCTCCGACAACGCCGCGACGGCGAGTGCGTCCGTCTTCCACGCGGAGCCGGCGATCCCCGCGCTCGGCTCCGGAGGGCTCGTCGTCCTGGTGCTTCTCTTCGCCGCGGCAGGCATCGCCTCGATGCGCCGGATCGCCTAGCCGGCGAGGAGCGTTCTCGCGGGAGGCCGCTTGGCGGAAGACCGGGCCCGGGCGGCCCGGTCTTTCGCCTTCCGGGCCCTCGCCGCGCCCTCAGCCGCCGGCGCGGAAGGCCTCGCGCTCGAACGGGTTGTCGAGATAGGGGTCCCGACCGCGAAGGCGCGCGACGAGCGAGGCGCCGAGGTAGGCGAAGGGGAAGAGGAGCCCCCAGCGCGACCACTGCGCGACGTGGACCCTCTCGTGCGCGCGCCAGCGCCCGGCCTCCTCCTCGGTGCGGGCGAGGACGACGTGCCCGAGCGTCAGCGCGGCGATCGGAAGGCCCGGGACCAGCCCCGAGAGCGCGCGGGCGAGCGGACCGCCCGTCGCCTCGACGACGCCCGCGACGAGCCGGACGCGCGCGCGGAGGAGCCGTGCCGGCGCGACGACGAGGAGCAGCGCGAGGAGCGTGAACGGCCCTGCCCAGGCGTAGCCCGCCGCGCGGCCGAGCTTCACCCCTCCTCGTCCTTCGTCGCCTCGATCGCCCTCGAGAGGAGCTCGCCGCGGGCCTCGCCGAGCCGCTCCTTCGTCGCGGCCCAGCGGTCGCGGCCCGCCCAGAACGGGCAGTCGGGGCAGGCGCCCCCCTCGGGGTAGTCGACTCCTTCCTCGTGCGGGCAGCCGAGGATCTCGCCCGCGACGAAGACGCTGACGGCGTCGTGCTTCTCGACGAAGGCCACGACCTGGTCGCCCGTGAAGGGGTCCTCGCGGAGGTCGGCGCCGCCCCCGACGAACGTCGCCTGGTGCGTCGGCTCGGAGCCTTTGTCGGGGACGATCGAGACGACGGCCTTCGTGGCGCGCGTGTCGTCGGGGCCGTACCAGGCGACGGTCGCGGCAGGGAAGCCGCGAAAGCCGCGCCGGGAGCGCTTCGAGAGCCGGGGGTGGAGGCGGATCGGTCTCACGCGGCGGAATCTACCGCGAAGGGGGCGCGAGGCAGAGGCCGACACGGTGCCCGCGCCCGCGCCCCCGCGCGCGGAAGCCTCCGGCTGCGCGCTCGAAGGAGTCGGGAGGAGACGGCAGCGCGTCCCACCCGAGCTCCGGGGCGAGCGCGCGGTGGAGGTCGTCGTAGAGGAGCTCGACGGTCCGCGCGGACGTCCTCGCGCGCGTCTTCCTCACCCCCGAGACGACGACCGCCTCGAGCGAGACGACGTCCCCGGCGAGGGCGCGCGCGAGGGCGCCGGCCGGGAGGAGGCGCTCCCACGGCGCCTCGTCGCCGGGACCGTGGCGCGGGCAGGGCGAGGACTCCTTCGAACCGCGCCCCCACACGGCGAACGGCGAGAGCGGGGCGCCGCCGCAGTGGCCTGTGAAGTGCGCGGGGCCGGGCCGGGACGCGCGCGCGCGGACGCGCTCCCATTCCGCGTCGCCTAGGACGGGCGGCGCGGGGCCGCGCGCTCCCGTCGCCTCGGCGCGCCGGGGCGTGACCCACGTGACGAGAGGGCCGCG
>JBDIBE010000371.1:0-3592 GCA_039812785.1 Thermoanaerobaculia bacterium
GCAGGCGAAGAGCCACGCCGCCTGCGCCGCGAGGCCCGCGAGGAGCCACGCCGGCGCGGGGAGGACCCAGGCCAGGACGCCGAGCGCGGCCGACGGGAGGAGGAGCGCGCGCCGCCCCGCTCCCGCGCCGCGGTGCGCGTTGAGGAGCGTCGCCGCGAGGTGCAGCGTCGAGACGAACGACAGGACGGCCGTCGGGGCGGGAGACGTCACGAGGCCGGCGAGGATACAGACCCCCGCGTCCTCCCCCCGAACGGCCCCCGAACGCCGCCCGCCGGCGTCACCCCGCCGTCTTCGGCGGGACGAACGTCATCGCGCGCTCGGCGAGCGCCGTGATCGTGAGCGAAGGGTTCACGCCCGGGTTCGCGGAGATCGCCGAGCCGTCGACGACCCAGAGGCCGTCGTAGCCGAAGACGCGGTGGCGATGGTCGATGACGCCGCTCTCGGGAGAGTCGCCCATCGGGCAGCCGCCGAGGATGTGCGCCGTCGTCGGGATGCCGAGGAGCGTCTCCGTCAGGATGCTCTGCGGGAAGCCGTCGAGCGCCTCGCAGGCGCGCTTCGTCAGGTCGTTCGCCTCCGGGTGCCACGCCTTCGCGCCGGCGCCGCCGCCCGCGACCGAGGAGAGCCCCCGGCCGAAGCCGGTCCGCCACGAGCGGCCGAGCTTCATCCGCAGGTGCCCGTCCACCGTCCGCATGTAGAGGAGGATCATCGTCCGCTTCGCCCAGTCGGGGACCCAGAACGACTTCGTCGCCTTCCACGGGCTCGCGAGGATCGTCGAGAAGGCGTGGGCGAAGCGCTGGAAGAGCGTGTCGCCCGGCGCGAACGGGAGCGCGAGGAGGCGGAGGAACCCCGACCCCTTCGAGTAGCGGACCGGCTCGAGGTGCGAGTGCTCGTCGGTGTGGAGGATCGAGCCGATCGCGACCCCCTGCGAGAGGTCCTGGTCCCTCGTCGTCACGACGCCGACGAGGACCTCCGAGTTCGTCCGGACGAAGTCCCCGACCTTCGGCGAGAGGGCGGGGAGACCGTCGGGGCTCTCCTTCAGCTCGAGGAGGAGCTTGACCGTCCCGAGGACGCCTCCCGCGAAGACGACGTTCCGGGCCGTGAAGCGCTCGACCTTCCTTAGTGCGGGGACCGGCGCGCCGCCGACGCGCGCCGTCAGCTCGTAGCCGCCGTCCGCGAGCGGCTTCACCCACGTCACCTCGGTGTCGGGCTTCACGACGGCGCCGAGCCCCTCGGCGAGGTAGAGGTAGTTCTTCTCGAGGGTGTTCTTGGCGCCGTGGCGGCAGCCGACCATGCAGCCGCCGCAGCGGTTGCAGACCGTCCGCTCCGGCCCTTTCCCGCCGAAGAACGGGTCGGGGACCGTGTCGCCCGGCTTGTCCCCCTTCCCCTCGCGGCCGAAGAAGACGGCCACGTTCGTCGACTCGAAGCCGTCCTCGCGCCCGATCTGCCTCCCGATCTCCCGGATGACCTCGTCGGGCGCCGTCAGGAACGGCGTCCGCGCCGCCCCGAGCATCCGGAGCGCCGTCCGGTAGTGCTCCGCGAGCTCTTCCTCCCAGCGCGCGAGCCGCGCCCAGGAGGGCGCCTCGAAGAAGGGCCTCTTCGGCACCGGGAGCGTGTTCGCGTAGACGAGCGAGCCGCCCCCGACGCCGACGCCCGAGAGCGCCGTGACGTGCGGGAGGAACGTCATCCGGAAGATGCCGCGGCAGCCGAGCCCCGGCAGCCAGAGCCAGCGGCGGAGGTCCCAGTTCGTCTTCGCGAAGTCGTTCGCGCCGCGGCGCGGCCCCTTCTCGAGGACGAGGACCCTGTAGCCCTTCTCGGAGAGGCGGAGGGCGCTGACGCTCCCGCCGAACCCCGACCCGACGATCACGAAGTCCCACTCGGCCGTCATCCGCTTCTCCTCCGCGTCGGACGAGTCTACCGGGGTGCGCGCCCGAGCTACTTCTTCCGCTTCTCCTTCTCCGCCTCCACCTGGGCGGACGGGAAGTACCAGGGGCTCTCGGCGACCTCGTCGCCTCCCCCTTCCCACGTCGGCACGAGGCTCGCCGCGGCGGTCGCCCCGAGGCCCATCTGGCCGGCCCACGCCGGGTGGAGCGTCACCTTGTAGCCCGCCCCGAGGCACTCCTCGACGAGAGCCGAGAGGTCGCGCTCCTTCGTCCCCTTCTCGATCCCGAACGTCTTCACGCCGGCCGGCGTCGGGACGAAGGCGATGAGCGGCGCGTCGATCTCGTCGACCATCGGCCGCCCCGCCTCGTCGCTGTGGAAGCAGACGTTCCGGTTCGGCTTCCCCGTCATCGCGCCGATGACCGAGTTGAGCATCTGCGCGACCTGGAAGATCCTGTCGGTGACGTTCCCGATCTGGATCTGCTCCCGCGCGAAGACCTGCCGCGTCGCCGCCGTCCCCTTCCCTCCTCCCATCGTCCCGGCGAGCCGCCGGTCGGCTCCCTCGTGGCGGTAGAGCGCCGCCTCGGGCCAGACGGCGAAGAGGTCGTAGTCCCCCGTGACGACGTTCTTGTAGGCGTTCTCGCCCGAGTACTCCTTGTACGGGTTCGTCATCCCGACGAGCGCCTCGAAGCGGAGGTCCTTGCCGAAGGCCTCCTCCTTCTCCGTCTCCTGCCGGAAGCCGCGGCCCGCGAGCCTCCGGTCGATGAAGACGCCCCAGAGGTCCCCGGGCCGCCGGCGGATCAGCGTGAACGGGACGCTCACCCCTCCCCGCGCGGCCGTCAGGTCGACCGCCTCGAACTCCTTCTTCGCCCCGAGCCACCAGCTGCGGCCGAAGGCGATCCCGAGGTCGTAGCGGGCGTTGTTGGCGCGAAGCCAGGCGAGGCGGGCCGAGGAGATCTTCACGGCGTCCGTCCCCGCCTGCCACCCCTGGCGGTTCGAGTCCGTGAGGGCGTGCGCGTGCTCCTTGCGCTGACCGGCCTCCCCCGCGAGGCCGAGCTTCGAGAGGCGCGGGTCGCGGACGACGAAGCCGGCCATCGGCCCCCAGTCCGAGGACTTGCCGTGGATCCGGAAGCTCTTCATCGCGTACCCCTCCTCGATGAGGAGGGTGCAGACCGGGCCCACGGCGCGGGAGACGATGACGCAGCGCTCGGAGCGCGCGACCGCCCGGAAGCCGTCGCAGTGGACGTGGGGGATGCCGACGAGGGCCTCGGCCGCCTCTCCGACGAGCACGGCTCAGCCCACGAGGACGGTGAAGCAGCCCAGGGCGACGACGCCGCCGTGGGCCGAGCTCGACCCCATCATCGCCGCCGGCCGGCCGCCGACGAGGACGGTGAACGCGCCCGAGACGATCGCGTCCGGGACCCCGACGCACGTCGCGGGGTCGCCGACGCAGGCCGCGGGCATCCCCCCGATCAGGACCGCGGGGTAGCCCGGAGGGAGGATCGGGCCCCCGACGTGCGGGATCCCCGTGACGGGGTCGACCATGCTGCACTGGTGGAAGTCGCCGGTGCGGGCGGCGGGCTGCGGCATGTCTCAGCCCTCCTTCCCGGCCGGCTCGGCCCGCCGCGGCTCGCGCGGCGGGCGCCAGCGCCCCTCGGCGAGGTCGACGCCGAGCCAGACGAGCTCGCGGAGCCGCCCGGCGACGTCGGGGGCG
>JBDIBE010000372.1:0-3592 GCA_039812785.1 Thermoanaerobaculia bacterium
CGACCCCCGACGGGATCGTCGTCGCCTCGCGGGCGCGCTCCTCCTCGGCCCGGCGCCGCTCGCGGCGCCTCACCTTCCCGAAGATGTCGGCCGCCCCCATCGCGAAGCCGAACGCCACGAAGAAGAGCCAGAAGAGATGCGGCTGGGTGGCGCCCATGTAGGCCGCGATCGCCGCGGCGGCCCCCATGACGAAGGCGGGCGCGAGGCTCGCGTCCTCTTCCTCCCGGAGGCGCCGCGCGAGGCGCCGCTCGCGCCGCGTCAGCGTCCGCTCCTCGGCCGCCTTCTCGGCGGCACGGGCGACCTGGGTCGCGACCGCCCCGGCCGCTCGCGAGACCTGGCTCGCGACGGAGTCGATCCGGCCTGCCGGGATCCGGTCGAGGGCCCCGAGGATCCGCCGGACGCTCTCCTCGAGCTCCCTTTCGACGCTCCGGCCCGGGTCCGGCATGCCTCTCCTCCAGCCGCAGCTTTATACGCCCGGCGCGCCGCCGGGTTCAGAATACTTTTCGTGGACACCATTTCGAAACAGGGCGATGCGTTCGACCCGCCCCGTCTCCTCGCCCTCCTCGCGGAAATCGGGGTCCCCGCGACGACGTTCGAGCACCCGCCGGTCCGGACCGTCGTCGAGGCGAAGGCCGCGACGGCCCACGTCCCCGCCTCCCACTGCAAGAACCTCTTCCTCCGCGACCGGGCCGGCCAGCGCTGGCTCGTCGTCCTCCCGGAGGAGAGGGCCCTCGACCTCGCGGCCCTCGCATCCCTCCTCGACGTCCGCCGCCTCTCCTTCGCCTCCCCCGAAGAGCTCGAGGAGCGCCTCGGGGTCCTCCCGGGCGCGGTCACCCCCTTCGCCGTCGTGAACGACCCGGGGCAGCGGGTCCGCGTCGTCCTCGACCGGGCGCTCCTCGCCCGCGCCGCCCTCAAGTTCCACCCGCTCGTCAACACGGCGACGACGGTCGTCTCCCCCGACGGGCTCCTCCGATTCCTCGAGGCGGCCGGTCACCCGCCGGCGTTCGTCGACCTCGGGTAGTAACGGGACGCTGCGACGCGGTAACCTGCTCCTCCGGAGGACGCCATGATCCTGAACCCGAAGCGGCTCGGTGAGCTCCCCCTCGACCCGCGCTCGCGCGAGATCCTCGAGAAGACGGTCGCCTTCTTCGAGGCGAAGGGAAAGAAGCGCCTGAAGCAGGACGACTTCGACAGGACCTGGTACGCCGACTTCCTCGCCTTCGTGAAGGAGGAGCGCGTCTTCGCCGACCTCCTGACGCCGCCGGAGCTCGGAGGGCCGGACGCCCGCTGGGACACCTACCGCAACTGCCATTTCAACGAGGTGCTCGGCTTCTACGGCCTCTGCTACTGGTACACGTGGCAGGTCTCGATTCTCGGCCTCGGGCCGCTCTGGATGAGCCCGAACGAGTCGATGAAGAAGAAGACGGCCGACGCCCTCGCGGACGGCGGCATCTTCGCCTTCGGCCTCTCCGAGAAGGAGCACGGCGCCGACATCTACTCGACCTCGATGACGCTCGCGCCGAGGGGCGACGGCTTCGTCGCGAACGGCTCGAAGTACTACATCGGGAACGGCAACGAGGCCGCGATCGTCTCCGTCTTCGGAAAGATGGAGGGGACGGGCGAGTACGTCTTCTTCACGGCCGACCCGAAGCGGGCCGGCTACAGGCTCGTGAAGAACGTCGTCGCGAGCCAGTCGTACGTCGCCGAGTTCGCGCTCGAGGACTACCCCGTCGCGGCGGACGAGGTCCTCCTCCGCGGCCCCGAGGCGTGGGACGCCTCGCTCAACACGGTCAACGTCGGCAAGTACAACCTCGGCTGGGCCTCGATCGGCATCTGCGCGCACGCCTTCCACGAGGCCATCAACCACGCCGCCGGCCGCCGCCTCTACGGGATGTCGGTGACCGACTTCCCGCACGTGGCGCGGATGTTCGTCGACGCCTGGGCGCGCCTCGTCGGGATGAAGGTCTTCGCCTTCCGCGCCTCGGACTACCTCCGGGCCGCCTCGCCCGAGGACCGCCGCTACCTCCTCTACAACCCGCTCGTGAAGATGAAGGTCACGACCGAGGGGGAGAAGGTGATCGACCTCCTCTGGGACGTCATCGCGGCGAAGGGCTTCGAGAAGGACATGGTCTTCGAGATGGCAGCGCGCGACATCCGCGCGCTGCCGAAGCTCGAGGGGACGGTCCACGTCAACATCGCCCTCATCGTCAAGTTCCTCGCGAACTGGCTCTTCCGCCCGACGGCGTGCCCCGAGGTGGGCCGCCGCACCGAGGCGGCCCACGACGCCTTCCTCTTCGCGCAGGGCCCCGCCCGCGGCCTCGGGAAGATCCGCTTCCACGACTGGGCGCCCGCCTTCGCGAAGTACGCCCGAATCCCCAACGTCGCCCTCTTCCGACAGCAGCTCGACGCCTTCCGCGAGCTCTGCTTCGCCGCGGCGCCCTCCGAGAGCCAAGCGAAGGACGTCGACCTCCTCCTCGCCGTCGGCGACCTCTTCGCCCTCGCCGTCTACGCCCACCTCGTCCTCGAGGGGGCGGAGCACCATTCGCTCTCCGACGACGCCCTCGACCAGCTCTTCGACGTCTTCGTCCGCGACTTCTCCTCCTACGCCCTGAAGCTCCACGAGCGCTCCGGCGCCACGGAGAAGCAGGCCGCGATGGCTCTCCGCCTCGTGAAGCGCCCCGCCTTCGACGCGGCCCGCTTCGAGAGGATCTGGAAGGGAGAGGTGCTGTCGCTCCGCGACAGCTACCGGATGAACGAGTAGGCCGGCGCGTAGACGAGCCCCTCCTCCTCCATCTTCATGAAGGGGACCTCGGTCCCGTCCTTGCGGGAGAGGAGCTCCACCGTCTCACGGAACGATCCGTCCGCTCCGGCCGGCTCCTGCCGGATCCGGACGGTGTCGAACGGGACGAAGAGGCTCTTCTTCCCGCGTGACAGCTCGAGGACGACCCCCTCGCCGCCGGGCTTCTCGTGCCCCGTCCCCCGGCCGAGCGTCCCCTCGACGGCGAGGTCGAGGCCTCCGTCGGGCGCGGGCGAGGTGCGAACGAGGAACCAGAGCGCCTGGTCGCGCGGCCCCGCCCGGCCGTCGTACTTCGGGTGGCGCCGGTGGATCTCCTTCGTCGTCTCCCAGCGGTCCGCGGAGCGCCGCTCGACGACGACGAACTCGTAGTCGTAGGCGGGGACGGCGACCCACTTCCCCTTCACGTGCCGGAACGCGCGGCCACGCCCGGCGAGGACCTTCGAGGAGGGCGACGGCGCCGGCAGCTCCTCGACCGTGGGAAGCGTCGACTTCGTCGAGACGCACCCGGAGAGAAGGAGGCCGGAGAGGAGGAACGGCAGCGTTCGCGAGAGGCTCATCGGCACGCTCCTTCGACGGAGCGCGACCCTAGCTCTGCGCCGCGTCCCGAGTCCAGACCGCCGTGCTCGGGCCTCTTCTCAGGCCGCGACGGTGACGCGGAACCGCGAGCCGCCCCCCTCGCGCGGGGCGCACGTCACGTCGCCGCCGTGGCGGCGCGCGACCTGGCGCGCGATTGCGAGACCGAGGCCGGCGCCGCCGTCGGCGGCGCCGGGGAGGCGGAAAAAGGGCTCGAAGATC
>JBDIBE010000373.1:0-3586 GCA_039812785.1 Thermoanaerobaculia bacterium
GGTCCCGTCGGCCGCGCCCGCGTACCCGGCCGTCCCCGTCACGTGGGAGGAGCGGGCGGGACGGCCGGACGCCCCGGCCTCGGCGCCGGCGGCCGCCGCGCCCGCGGCGGAGACGGAGGCGGGGCTGCACGTCGTCACGTCGCCGATCGTCGGGACCTTCTACCGCTCCCCGAACCCGGACGCCGACCCGTTCGTGAAGCCTGGCGACAACGTGGACAAGGGCGCGACCCTCTGCATCGTCGAGGCGATGAAGCTGATGAACGAGATCGAGGCCGACGTGGCGGGGACGATCGTCGAGGTCTTCCCGAAGAACGGCCAGCCGGTCGAGTTCGGCGAGAAGCTCTTCGCGATCCGGCCGGCCTGATGTTCCGCAAGGTCCTCGTCGCCAACCGGGGCGAGATCGCCCTCCGGATCATCGCGGCCTGCAAGGAGCTCGGCATCTCGACGGTCGCGGTCCACTCGACGGTCGACCGCGACGCGCTCCACGTCCAGGCGGCGGACGAGTCCGTCTGCATCGGGCCGGCGGCCCCCTCGGCCTCGTACCTCAACATCACCTCCCTCGTCGCCGCGGCCGAGATCACCGGCGCCGACGCGGTCCACCCGGGCTACGGCTTCCTCGCCGAGAACGCCCACTTCGCCGAGATCCTCGGCGAGGTCGGCCTGACGTGGATCGGCCCTTCGCCCGACGCGATCCGGAGGATGGGCGACAAGGCGATCGCGAAGGAGACCGCGAAGAAGGCGGGCGTTCCGACCGTTCCGGGGAGCCCCGGCATCCTCTCCTCGCCCGACGAGGCGCTCCGCGTCGCGGAGCGGATCGGCTACCCGGTCCTCCTCAAGGCCGTCGCGGGCGGGGGCGGCCGCGGCATGCGCGTCGCGCGGAACGGCAAGGAGCTCGCGGCGGCCTACGAGCTCGCCACGGCGGAGGCCGAGCGCGCCTTCGCGAACGGCTCCCTCTACATCGAGAAGTACCTCGCCGAGCCCCGTCACGTCGAGATCCAGGTCTTCGGCGACCGGCTCGGGAAGATCGTCCACCTCGGCGAGCGCGAGTGCTCGCTCCAGCGCCGGCACCAGAAGGTGCTCGAGGAGTCGCCGTCGCCCGCGGTCTCGGCCGAGCTGCGGGAGAGGATGGGGGCCGCCGCCGTCGCCGCGGCTCGCGCCGTCGAGTACGTCGGGGCGGGGACGGTGGAGTTCCTCCTCGACCAGGACGGCTCCTTCTACTTCATGGAGATGAACACCCGGATCCAGGTCGAGCACCCGGTGACCGAGATGGTGACCGGCATCGACCTCGTCAAGGAACAGATCCGGGTCGCCGCGGGGGAGCCGCTCTCCTTCCCGCGCGTCGGGGAGGCCGCGGACGAGTTCCGCCCCCGCGGGCACGCGATCGAGTTCCGCATCAACGCGGAGGACCCGGAGAAGTTCACGCCGTCCCCGGGGACGATCACGACGCTCCACGTCCCCGGCGGTCCCGGCGTCCGCGTCGACACGGCCGCCTACATCGGCTGGCGGATCCCGCCCCACTACGACTCGCTCCTCGCCAAGCTCATCGTCCACGGGCAGACGCGCGAGGAGGCGCTCGCCCGCGGCCGCCGGGCCCTCGAGCTCTTCGTCGTCGAGGGGGTGAAGACGACGATCCCCCTCCACCTCCGCCTTCTCGACAACGCCGACGTCCGGCACGGCCGGTTCTCGACGAAGTGGCTCGAGCGGTGGCTCGCGGGCGAGACCCCCGAGCGCTGAGCGGAGGCCCCGCGATCCACGGCGCCGGGCGGATCTACCTCGTCGGCTTCATGGGCGCCGGCAAGTCGACGGCCGGGCGGGCGCTCGCCGTCCGCCTCGGCGTGCCGTTCGTCGACCTCGACGAGGCTTTCGAGGGGCTCGCCGGGATGACCGTCCGGCGGGCGTTCGAGGAGAAGGGGGAGCCCTGGTTCCGCGAGAGGGAGGCGGAACTCCTCCGCGGGACCGAGGTCCTCACCGGAGCGGTGGTGGCGCTGGGCGGCGGCACCTTCACCTTCCCGGAGAACCGGGCCGTCGTCCAGCGCTCGGGGCGTTCGATCTTCCTCGACGTTCCCTTCGACGTCATCGCCTCGCGCCTCGGGCCGAAGTCGGCCGACCGGCCCCTCTTCCGCTCCCTCGAGGAAGCCCGGGCGCTCTATGAGGCCCGGCTGGCTTCCTATAGACTGTCCGACAGGACTCTGCCGCTGCAGGGCGACGAGGGGGTGGACACCGTGGTCGAGCGGATCGTCGGGGCACTCGGCGCCCCGAAGGGGAACTGAGGGGGGCGCGGAAGCTTGCGCTATCTCCTCCTCTCGGACCTGCACTCGAACGACGAGGCCCTCGCCGCCGTCCTCGCGCGCGTCAAGCGGAAGAGGCTCGACCGCGTCGTCTGCCTCGGCGACTTCGTCGGCTACGCGGCCGACCCGAACAAGATCCTCGACCGGATCCGCACGCTCCCGCGCCCGGCCGTGTCGATCCGCGGCAACCACGACAAGGTCGTCGCCGGCGTCGACACGGGAGAGATGTTCAACCCGCCCGCCCTCTACGCCGCGCGGTGGACGACGGAGCGCCTCTCGAAGGAGAACCTCGAGTTCCTGAGGCGCCTCCCGTGCGGGCCGGTCCTCGTCGACGAGAGCTTCGCGATCTGCCACGGCTCCCCCCTCGACGAGGACGCCTACATCTTCTCGGACTGGGACGCGCAGATGAACTTCGTCCACATGGACCGCGTCGCCCCGGACGTGTCGGTCTCCTTCTTCGGGCACAGCCACATCCCGTCGATCTTCACGCTCGAGCCGGAGGGGATCCTCGTCGAGGCGGTCCGCGGGAGCCGGCGGAAGCTCTTCCTCGAGCCGGGGAAGCGCTACCTCGTGAACCCGGGCTCGGTCGGGCAGCCGCGCGACCGCAACCCCCGCGCGAGCTACGCGATCTACGACTCGGAGGAGCGAACGGTGACGTTCGACCGCGTGCCGTACGACGTGAAGACGACGCGCCGGAAGATCCTCAAGGCGGGCCTGCCGCCGATCCTCGGCGACCGCCTCCTCCTCGGGCTCTGAGGGGCCGCGTGGCAGCACGCCGGGCGGCGCCGGCCGCGGGTCTCGCCGCCGTCCTCCTCGCCGCGGGCTGCGCAGGCCTCGGCAAGCCCGGGCCGGCCGAGGCGACCCGCGAGAACCGCCTCTCTCTCGTCGCGCGCCTCCTCGAGGTCGAGGACCGGCGGGACTACGACCCTCTCGCCGTCGGCGCCGCGTCCGCGTCGCGCGACCCGTGGGTGAGGAGCCGCGCCGCCCTCGCGGCCGGGCGCCTCCGGGACGTCGAGTCGGTCGTCTACCTCCCGGTCCTCCTCTCCGACCCGGACCCCTCGGTGCGGCGCGCGGCCGCGTTCGCGAGCGGGATCTCGGGCGACGCGCGGCTCGTCCCGATGCTCGCGAAGGCGCTCTCGGACCCGGACGCCGAGGCGGCCGCGGAGGCCGCCGCCGCGCTCGGCCGCCTCGGCGGCGCGGCCGCGGCGGAGGCGCTCGGCGGCGTCCTTCGCGCCCCGGCAGGGCCGAAGGCCGGTGCGGCGCTCGCGCTCTTCCGGACGCCCGGCGGCGCCGTCGCC
>JBDIBE010000374.1:0-3585 GCA_039812785.1 Thermoanaerobaculia bacterium
GCCGAGCTCGCGCCGGAAGTCGCCGGCCGGCGGGTCGTCACCGACGTCCGCGACGACATCCACCTCCCGCTCCTGAACTGGTTCCTCGACCGCCGCGTGGAGGTGCTGCCGGACGAGCGCGCCGGCGTCGCCGCCCTGCGCGGACCGCGCCCCGTCGCGGCCATCGTCCTCTCCTCGTCGCCGGTCGCCTCCGGCCGCTTCCCGGTCGTGAACGAGTTCCGACGCGTGCAGGCCGTCGACGGGAAGAGGACGCTCGTCGCCCTCCTGAACGACCCTCCGGCGCCGCGCTGAGCGCGACGCCGCCGGTCGCCTCAGTCGTCGAGGAGCGGCCCGGGCGCGGCCGCGGGGCGCGCGACGGCCTCCTCGCCGAGCGCCCTCTTCCCGAACGCGAGGTTGAAGACGGGGAGGGCGGTCAGCGTCGTCACGATCGCCATGACGACCATGATCGAGAAGAGGGTCGGCGTGATGACGCCGCGCTCGAGGCCGATGTTCAGGATGATCAGCTCCATCAGGCCGCGCGCGTTCATGAGCGCCCCGATGCCGACCGCCTCGCGGTGCGGCTCGCCGCCGAGGCGCGCCGCCGCGTAGCAGGCGCCCCCCTTGCCGAGCGTCGCCCCGAGGAGGACGAGGAGCGCGAGCCCCCAGAGCGCCCACGAGTTGACGAGGCCGATCCGGGTGTTGAGGCCCGAGTAGACGAAGAAGAGAGGCAGGAGGAGGTTCACCGTGAGCGGCTGGACCTGGGCCTCGATCCGCTTCGCGATCTCGCCGCGCGGCATCGCCGTCCCGAGGACGAACGCCCCGAAGACGGCGTAGATGCCGACCTTGTCGGTGTACCAGGCGGCGGCGGCGAGGAGCATGAGCGCGCCGGGAAGGGCGAAGTTGTCGTACGCCTGCTTCCGCTCGACCCACGCCCCCGCGCGGCGGAGGACGGGCTTGAGGACGAAGAAGGCGAAGAGGGCGAAGGCGAGCCCGCCGCCGATCGCCCAGACGGCGATCGCGGCCTTTCCGGAGAAGCTCGCGAGGACGATCGCGAGGATGCACCACGCCGCCGCGTCGTCGGCCGAGCCGGCCGCGAGCGCGAGCGTCCCCATCGACGTCCCCGAGAGGCCCCGCTCGTAGATGATCCGCGCGAGCATCGGGAAGGCGGTGATCGACATCGCGGCGCCCATGAAGAGCGCGGCCTCGCCGACGGAGACCCCCTCGGCGAAGAGCGTGGTGTCGCCGTGGATCCCCCACGCGATGAGCGCGCCGAGCGCGAACGGCGTCAGGATCCCCGCCCAGGAGACGGAGACGGCGCTGCGCGCCCGCTTCCGGAGGAGCTCCACGTCGAACTCGAGCCCGACGAGGAACATGTAGAGCGCGAGGCCGATCTGCGCGACGACGTAGATCACCGGCATCACGGCCTTCGGGAAGAGGGCGTGCTGCGCCTCGGGGACGAGGAGGCCGAGGAGCGAAGGGCCGAGGAGGACTCCCGCGATCATCTCGCCCACGACCTGGGGCTGCCCGACGAACCGCGCGAGGTAGCCGACGAGCCGGCAGGCGAGGAGGATCGCCGCGAGCGCGAGGAAGAACGCGATGGAGAGTTCGTGGTTCGTCATCGGTGCTTCGGACTTTAGCCGTTTCACCGGATGTCCGTGAGGAGGGGCCTTCCTGGAGCACTCCCGGGGGAGGTATGCGGCCATGAAGCGCGTTTCGCTGCCGGCGCTCGTCGCCCTGACCTGCCTCGGGCTCCCGGCCCGCGCCTCCGACGCGCTCTCCGTCGTGGCCGAGCTCCCCTCCGCGTTCCCGTCCGGCACCCTCGACGCCCGGCCGCTCGGGCGCGACGGGAAGCCGTGGCTCGTCTCCGTCTCCACCGACGGCATCCAGGCGTGGAGGGCCGGGAGCGTGTCGGAGCCCGTGCGGTCGTTTCCCGCCGGGGGCGGCGGGAAGAGCCCTGTCTTCGCCGACTTCGACGCCGACGGCCTGCTCGACCTCGCGTACCTCCGCGGGGCGCCGTGGACCCCGCCGGTCGAGATCGCCGTCCTGTCCGGGGACGGGGTCGGGCACTTCTCGGAGCGAACGATCGTCCGGGTCGACGGCCAGGCCTGGGCCCTCGCCGCGGGAGACGTCGACGGCGACGGGCGGCCCGACCTCGTCCTCGCCCGGGCGGGCGATCAGGGCGAGGCGCCGAGCCTCAGGACCTTCCGCTCGCTCGGAGGGTTCGGGCTCGCCGCGCCGAAGGAGACGGCCCTCGGACCGTACGACGGAGTCTCTTCCCTCGCCGCCGCCGACCTCGACGGCGACGGCCGCGCGGACCTCGTCCTCTCGCCGTTCATGGGATCCGTCTCGGTCTGGACGAACGCGGGCGACGGGACGTTCGCCGCCTCGACGACGGGCCTGCCGGGCTATTACGCGGGGCCGGCGATCTTCGCGGACTTCGACGGCGACGGGAGGCTCGACTTCGCCTTTCGAGACTCGATACGGGGGATGGCGTTCTATCTCGAGGTCTGCCGAAACGAGGGGACCGGGGTCTTCTCCTTTGCAGGGCGGATCGAGATCCGCTACCGCTCGAGCCTGCTCGCGCTCGCCGACGAGGACGGGGACGGAGACATCGACCTCCTCGTCCGCCAGGCGGAAGGCGACGGGACTTCCCCGCGCATCGGCGTCTTCCACGGAAACGGCCGCGGCGGCTTCGGCGCCGAGGTGCGCCTCCCGCTCCCGGCCTACGCACCGATCGGTTCCTCGCCGTACCTCGTTCCCCTGGACTGGAGCGCCGACGGGAGGCTCGAGTTCGTCCTCTCGTCCGGCCGCGGGCCGGTCGTCCTCGGCGAAGCCGGGGCGCGAACGGATCTCTTCGCCGGCCCCGTCCTTGTCGCGACGACGGGCCTTCTCGGCTCGCGGTTCGACTCCGACCTCCTCCTGACGAACGCCGGGACGACGACGGCGACCGTCGAGCTCGTCTACTCGGCCTCCGCCGGCGGCGGGAGCGGCGTCGTCACGCGCGAGATCGCGCCCGGGAGGCAGCTCTTCGCTCCGTCCGCGATCGGCTTCCTCCGCGACGCAGGCCTCCCGATCGCCGCGGACGGCCCCGCCGTCGGGACGCTCCGCGCGCGCGTCGCCGGAGCGGC
Organism: Thermoanaerobaculia bacterium; assembly: GCA_039812785.1. Lineage (GTDB taxonomy): Bacteria > Acidobacteriota > Thermoanaerobaculia > UBA5066 > UBA5066 > UBA5066. The sequence goes on from JBDIBE010000374.1 coordinate 3,108, forward strand.
GCTCCCCTCGTCGGTCCGGGCCACGGTCCGGACCGCGACGCCCGGCGGCGCGGGCGTCTCCTACGCCGGCGTACCGTCCCTCGACGCGCTCCGAGCGGAAGCCGTCGTCCCGTGGCTCGTCGAGAGCGACCGCGACCGGACGAACCTCGCGCTCGTGAACGCCGGGACGGACGCGGACGGGCCAGTGACGCTCTCGGTCACCGTCGTCTCGGGAGACCCGGGGCGCCCCGGCGAGGCGGTCCTTCCCGACGTCGTCCTTCCGCCGGGCGGCTTCTTCCAGATCGGCCACGTCCTCGCGGAGTCGGGCCTCGCCTCGGGCCTCGCCTGGGCACGCGTCTCGCGGACCTCCGGGTCGGCCCCGTTCCTCGCCTGGGCGACCGTCAACGACAACGGAAGCGGCGACGGCTCCTTCGTCCCGGCCGTCGTTTCCGGCCGTTCTCTCGCCTCCTGCCAGACAATCGCGACCGTCGTCCAGAGC
>JBDIBE010000375.1:0-3581 GCA_039812785.1 Thermoanaerobaculia bacterium
TCGGGAGCACCTTCGCGAAGACCGAGGCGAGGAAGTTCTACGACCAGCCGAAGATCGACGTGAACCCGGCGTACGGCTACGACTGGGACTACTTCTTCTACTGGTGCGCCAAGGACGTGAATGGCACGAGGCCGCCCTACACGCTCCAGGTCTTCAACGTCGTCGGGTACTGAGCCGGCGCGCGCGGGCTCCGGGGCGCGTGCGGGGGTCCCCGGGGCCGGGGACCCCCGCCTCGCCGTCCTCCCTCAGGCGCCGCGGCGGCCCAGGACCCAGACCCCGACTCCCCCGAGGAGCGCGAGCAGGCCGAGGAGGCCGGTCCGAGAGAGAACGGGCACGGCGCCCGCGGCGGCGGCGGCGAGGTCCGTCGGGTCCGCCGACCCGCCGAGCCTCGGATCGTCCGTCGGGGTCGACGACTCGTTCGTGCCGTTCCCGTCCGCGTCGAATGCCGCGGTCCCCTGGTTCCGGACGGTCGTCCCCGCGGCCTCGGGCAGGACGCGGGCCTCGATGGTGACCGTCACCGAGCCGCCGGGCGGGATCGTGCCGTTCCAGGTGACCGTGTTCGTGGCGGTGCTCGCGACGACGCTCCCGTTCGTCGCCTGGGCCGAGACGAGGGAGAGCGTCGGAGGCAGCACGTCGGTGAGCTCGTCGCCGGGGTTGTCGCCCTGCGTGCCCGGGCCGGAGTTCGTCAGGGTGATGGTATAGGTCACCACGCTCCCGATCAGCGCGAAGCCGCCCGCGACGGTCTTCGACGCCGAGACGTTCGCGCACGTCTCGTCCACGAGGCCGTCGCAGTCGTTGTCGATGCCGTCGCAGACCTCGGGGCTCGGGGAGCCGGGAACGGCGCTGCAGACGGCCGTGTTCGGCCCGCTGCAGACGATCGTCCCGGCGCTCAGGCAGGCGCCGACGCCCGCGCTGCAGGCGCTCCCCTCGTCCGGGCAGACCCACGAGCAGGTCGAGGCCGGCGGAGCGGACGGGTTGGCGGCGCAGGCCCAGCCCGACTCGACCGTGCACGTCGTGGAGCAGCCGTCGCCTCCCGTCCCGTTGCCGTCGTCGCACTCCTCTCCCGCCCCGAGGACGCCGTCGCCGCACGACGGCCCCTGGTTCGCGACGCAGGGCTGGAGGAACGCCTGGGCGTTCTGGATCCAGGCGTTCGCCTGGGGCGCGCCGAAGAGCTGCTCGATGTCGCCGGAGAGGACGAGGCAGCCCTTCCCGCTCGCGAGCTGGGCGCCCGCGTACGCTCCGACGACCCCGATGCCGTTGAGGCGGTAGACGACGCTCGGGGCCGGGAGCGTCGAGATGTTCGCGGTGGCGTTGACCTGGAGGAACGGCAGGGCGTTCGGCGTCGTCGTCAGGCCGAAGAGCTCGCCCGGCTCCGCGACCGCGTCCGCCGTGACCCCCTGCGAGCCCGAGATCACGAACGGCTGGACGACGAGGGGCCCGGCAGCCGCCATCCAGTTCGTCTGCGACGCCGTGCAGCAGTCCCACTCGAACTGCGCGTAGACGCCGCGGTTCGAGGTGAGGAATGCGGCCACCATCGCCCGCTCGTCCGCGGCGTCCGGCCCGTTGTAGTAGTCCAGCGCCCAGAGGGTGTCGTAGGGCGAGAGGTTGCCCGGGACCGTCGACACTCGGGTCACCGTGTGCCCGAGCGCCTGCAGCCGGGTCACGGCGGCGTCGATGCCCGAGTGGCTCTGCCCCCCGTCCCAGACGAGGATGTTGGCCGCCGGGGCGGCCCCGGGGCAGAGAAGTCCGGCGAGGAACGCCACGGCCAGGGCACGGAAAGAAACGCGCATCACTCCTCCTTCGAATCCGACGACCCGCCGGCGGAACGTCGGAGACCGGACGATCGGTTTCAGGATGTGAACGCCTCGCGTCACCGGCGGCGCGAAGAACGGCCGCAAATGTTATCGATACGCGCGCGGCCGGGAAATCGGGACGTCCGTGGGCCGGATTCCGGGGGCGAGGCCTAGCCCCCGAACGCCCCCACGACGTCCCGGACGTACTCGCGTCGCCGCATCCCGACGAGGACGCTCGTCACGCCGGCGACGTCGGCGAGTCCCTTGATCGTCCGCTGGGAGAGGGTCCCCTCGAGCGGCTCGTGGAGGTCGCGGGTCACGATCGCGGAGAGCTCGGCGGCGCGGGCCTCCTCCTTCGGGAGGAGCCTGCCGACGAGGGCGGAGGCGGCCTCGAGGAGGGAGAGGTCCCACTCGTCGGCCCAGCGGCGGAAGGAGGGGTCGCGCGAGAAGACCTCGCGCAGCTCGACGAGGAGCTCGGTGCGGCGCGGCTCGACGACGTCGTCCCAGACCTCGCGGAAGGTCGAGAGGTCGAGGCCGCGCTTCTCGAACTCGACGAGGAGCGGCGAGACGGCGATGAGCTCCTCGGGCGGGGCCGAGTCGTTCTCCACGGAGAGGCGCGGCGCGAAGGCCTGCGCGAACTCCTCCTCGAGGGAGCGGAGGCGCGAGAGGGCCGGCTCGGAAGGGGAGGGGACGAGCTCGAACGGAGCGCCGACGGAGGCGAAGCGGTGGGGGCGCCCCTGCTTGAAGCCGTTCAGGGGGCGGTTCACGAGGACGGCGAGCCCGCGCTCGCGGGCGACGTCGAGGACGCTCCGGCCGTCCGTCGTGTGGATCGGCTCGCGCGCGCCGAGCTCGACCGGGTTCATCGGGAGCTGGATCGCCGCGAACCCCGGCCCGGCGAGGTCGAGGAGCCGGAGGAGGTCGACGGCGTCGGCCTTGCCGTGCGGGACGACGAAGGTGTTCGAGGAGACGCCGTAGGCGCCGATCCTCCCCGCCGCCACCTCCTTCTCGAGCTGCTCGAAGGCGCGGCCGACACGGTCGTAGAAGGCGTCGCGCGCCTCGGCGAGCGGCATGTTCCGGTGCCCGGCGTCCATCAGGAAGTACTCGGGGTTGTGGAGGAGGAGGAGGTCGACCCGCGGCATCGTGAGGCGGCCGAGCGAGGCGGACAGCTGGTCCCTGAGGAACGCCGGCGAGATGCAGTGCCAGCAGTCGCGGGCGTACTCGGTCATCTCGGGCCACGGGTCGCCGAGCTTCCGCCGCTGCAGCGCGTCCTTCAGGTTCTGCCCCTGGACGTACCCGGCCTTCGTGACGACGACGACCTCCTCGCGGCGGACCTCGCCCGCGGCCCCCGTCTCCTTCAGGACCTTCCCGACGAGGAGCTCGCCGTGGCCGTCGCCGTAGTTCGTCGAGGTGTCGATCAGGTTCACGCCGGAGAGGAGCGCGAGGCGGAGCGCCTCGCGGTGCCGGGCGACCCGGTCGTCGACGCGGTAGCACCCGAATCCGACGGGGGAGACGCGGGCGTGGAGCTTTCCCATCGGGCGGCGGGACGACTCGGGGAGGCGGGCCTCGCTCATGCCGCCAAAGATATCGGATGGAGCGGCTTCGGGCGCCCCCGGGGACCCGGGCTTGCCCGGCCTGCGACAATCGGCCGATGGCCACGACCCGCCTCCAGAAGCCCTGGAACCCCGTCGAGCTCGAGGTCGAGCTCTTCTGCCGGGGGCTCCACGTCGACGATTCCGCCCGGGCCGGCGTGCAGGCCCGCCGCGTCGCCCGCACCCGCGCCGGCCTCGG
>JBDIBE010000376.1:0-3576 GCA_039812785.1 Thermoanaerobaculia bacterium
CGAGCGGAAGGAGAGCCAGTTCGCGATCATGGACCGCGTCAGGAACGAGGTCCTCCCGCAGTACGAGGCGCTTCGCCTCCGGGCGCAGGTGACGCCCGTGAACACCTTGCGCGGCGGCTCGAACGCCGAGATCCAGTTCTGGATCGGCGGCCCCGACCTCGGCAAGCTCGCCGACTACTCGAGCGTCCTCCTCGAGACGATGAGGGCCGTCCCCGGCGTCGTCGACGCCGACACGAACCTGATCCAGGGCAAGCCCGAGCTCGGCGCGCGGATCGACCGCGCCAAGGCGGCCGACCTCGGCGTGAACGTCCAGGACCTCGCGACGACGCTCAACGTCCTCGTCGGCGGCCAGAAGGTCTCCGACTACTACGAGGGGGGCGAGCAGTACGAGGTGCGGGCGCGCGCCGAGGAGCGCGACCGCTCCTCGGCCGCCGCGCTCGAGAAGGCCCGCGTCCCGGCCCGCGGCGGCACCGTCGCCCTGCGCGACGTCGTGACGCTCGAGGAGGGGACGGGCCCGTCGCTCGTCAACCGGATCGCCCGGCAGCGGCAGGTCCTCCTCTCGGCGAACGTGAAGCCGGGCTACTCCTCGCAGGCCGTCATCGACGCTCTCCAGGCCAAGGTCGCGGAGCTGAAGATGCCCGCGGGCTACTCCTCGGGCCTGACCGGGAAGTCGCGCGAGCAGGGGAAGGCGGCCTCGGCGTTCCTGACCGCGTTCGTCCTCTCGATCGTCTTCATGTACCTGATCCTCGCGGCGCAGTTCGAGAGCTGGGTCCACCCCGTCTCGATCCTCCTCGCGCTGCCGCTCACCGTGCCGTTCGCGCTCCTGTCGATCGTCGCCCTCCACCAGTCGATCAACATCTTCTCCTCGCTCGGCATCCTCGTCCTCTTCGGGATCGTCAAGAAGAACGGCATCCTGCAGATCGACAACATGATCGCCCTCCGGAACCAGGGGGTCCCCCGCGCGGAGGCGATCCTCCGCGCGAACCGCGACCGGCTCCGGCCGATCCTGATGACGACCCTCGCCTTCGTCGCCGGCATGCTCCCCCTCGTCGCCTCCTCGGGCGTCGGCGCGGGGACGAACCGGGCGATCGCGAGCGTCATCATCGGCGGCCAGACGCTCGCCCTCCTCCTCACCCTCGTCGGCACCCCGGTCGCCTACAGCCTCTTCGACGACTGGAGCGAGCGAAAGCCCGTCCGCTCGCTCCTCGGGCGGCTCGTCCCGGCGCTCCGCCCCGGACGGAGCGCTTCGTGAGCGGCGCTCCCGGTGCGATGATCCCCGGCTGACACAGGAGATCCCTTCATGTCGAACGTCCAGTCGAAGCGCGGAACGATCGCGATCCTGACCGGTGGCGGCGACGTCCCCGGCCTCAACCCCGCCATCCGGGCCGTCACCGTCCGGGCCCTCCGGGAGGGCTACCGCGTCCTCGGCATCCGCCGCGGCTGGGCCGGCCTCATCGAGATGAACCGGGACGTGCCCGGGGTCGACGGGGAATGCGTCCTCGAGCTTTCGGAGGAGATCGTCAACAAGGTCGGGCGGACGGGGGGGACCTTCCTCCACACCTCCCGCACGCGCCCCTCGCACGTCCCGAAGGCGAACGTCCCGGAGCACCTCCGCGGCAGGTACGCCGAGGAGACGAACGACCTGACGCCGGAGGTCCTCGCGAACATCGGCCGGCTCGGCATCGACGTCCTGATCCCGATCGGCGGCGACGACACGCTCTCCTACGGCGTGCGCCTCCACCGGGAAGGGGTCAAGGTCGTCGCGCTGCCGAAGACGATGGACAACGACGTCCCGGGGACCGACTACTGCATCGGCTTCTCGACGTGCGTCACCCGGACGATCGAGATGACGCACGCGCTGCGCACCTCGGCCGGGAGCCACGAGCGCTTCCTCGTCATCGAGGTCTTCGGCCGCTACGCCGGCTTCACGGCGCTTCTGCCGACGATGGCCGGCGCCGCGAACCGCTGCGTCATCCCCGAGCACCCGTTCGACGTCGACCGGCTGACGGAGCTCATGGTCGCGGACCGCTCGACGAACCCGAGCAAGTACAGCGTCGTCCTCGTCTCCGAGGGGGCCAAGATCGCCGGGATGAGCGAGATGGTCTTCTCCGACCAGGAGGCCGACGCCTACGGCCACAAGAAGCTCGGCGGCGTCGGCGACCTCGTCGCCGACCGGCTCAAGCAGCTCTCGCCGAAGTACGCCTCCGGCCGGCGGGTGAACACGATCAGCCAGAGGCTCGGCTACCTCGTCCGCTGCGGCGATCCCGACGCCCTCGACTCGATGGTCCCGATGGCCTTCGGGAACCTCGCCATGGACCTGATCCTGAAGGGGACGTACGGGCGCCTCGTCAACGTGCGGAACGGCCGCTACGACAACGTCCCGGTCGACGTCGTCACGAGCCGGAAGAAGACGCTCGACGTCGCCAAGTACTACGTCCCCGACCGCCTTCGGCCGCGGTACGAGGACTTCGAGAACAAGCCGCTCTTCATCGCGACGAGCGACTTCTGACGGCCGCCCCGTTCGGGCGTAACCTCCGGGGCGAGGGGGACGAGTGATCCGGCTCTACGGGTTCGTGGACGGGGGGCTGAAGCCCCTCCACCTCGAGGCGGGCGGCGAGGCGGCGGGCCCCGAGTGGGACGCCGTCGCCTGGGTCGACCTCCTCGAGCCCGAGCCGGAGGAGAAGGAGTGGGTCGAGAGGGCCTGGGGCGTCGAGGTCCCCTCCCGCTCCGAGATGCGCGAGCTCGAGGCGAGCTCCCGCTGCTACCAGGAGGCGGACGGCCTCCACCTCCTGACCGCCTTCATCGTGGCCGAGCCGGGCGCCGTCCACACGACGGACGTCTGGTTCCACCTCCGGCGCGGGCGGCTCTTCACCGTCCGCCCCGAGAAGCTCCCCCCGTTCCGCCTCTTCCGGCTCCGCGCGCAGAGCCAGCCCGACGAGGTGCGCGAGGCGATCGACATCCCGCTCGGGATCATCGAGGCCGAGATCGACGTCCTGTCGGACGTCCTCGAGGCCTCCTACGCCCGGCTCGAGAGGGTGAGCCGCTCCGTCCTGACCGAGGGGGCGCGCGACCTCGAGGACCTCCTCGAGAAGCTCGCCGCCGAGGAGGACCTCCAGGGGAAGACCCGTCTCGTCCTCCTCGACCTCCGGCGGAGCCTCTCGTTCCTCCTCCGCTGGGTCGTCGCGTCGACCCCCCGCGCCGCCGTCGTGAAGGGCGCCCTCCGCGACATCGAGTCGCTCACGAGCCACTCGGGGTTCGTCTTCGAGAAGGTGAAGTTCCTCATGGACGCCACGATGGGCTTCATCAACCTCGAGCAGAACAAGATCATCAAGATCTTCTCGATCGCGGCGGTCGTCTTCCTCCCGCCGACGCTCGTGGCGAGCATCTACGGCATGAACTTCCACCACCTGCCGGAGCTGAGCTGGCCTTTCGGCTACCCCTTCGCCCTCGCCCTGATGGTCCTCTCGGGGATCGCCCCCTACTGGATCTTCAAGCGCAAGGGCTGGCTCTGACGGCGCGCGGCCCTCGCGCCGCCCCTCACCCCTGGCGCTTCAGCTCGGCGACGAGGCGGCGGAG
>JBDIBE010000377.1:0-3555 GCA_039812785.1 Thermoanaerobaculia bacterium
GCCCGCGATCGTCGGGTTCGGCGTGGCGGCCCGCCTCGCCGCGCGCGAGCGCGAGGCCGAAGCGGCGCGCCTCGAGGCCCTCCGCGCGCGGTTCGAGGGCGCGATCCTGGGCGCGCTCGGCGGCGTCTCCCTCAACGGCCACCCCGTCGAGCGGCTCCCGGGGAACCTCAGCCTCTCCTTCGACGGGATCGACGGCGAGCGGCTGATCGGGGAGCTCCGGGAGGTCGCGGTCTCCTCCGGCTCGGCCTGCACGACGGCGAGCGGGGAGCCGAGCCACGTCCTTTCGGCCCTCGGCGTTCCGGCGGGCCTCGCGAAGGCGACCCTGCGCTTCGGGCTCGGCCGGTTCACGACGGCGGCCGAGGTCGACCTCGCCGCCGGGGCGGTCGCCGAGGTCGTCCGCCGGCTGCGTGCTGAGAAGGCGTCGCTGAAGGACTAGAATCGGGCCGATCCCGATGCGGACGCGACTCCCCGCCACCCTGCTGGCGCTGATGGCGCTTTTCCCGCGCGTCGAAGCGGCGGAGCCGCCGCGCCGCGCCGTCCCGACCCCGAGCGCCGTCCCGACGCCGCAGAAGCCGTGGGTCCCGACGCCGACGCCGGTCCCGCCGTACGCCCCGACCCCGACGGCCGCTCCGCCCTGGCTGCCGACGCCCGCTCCGACTCCCGCGCTCCCGGTGGAGACGCCGACCGTTCCCCCCCGCCCGACGGCGACGCCGGTCCCGGCCGGCTCCGTCCGGGTCCAGATCCTCGTCACCGGCGCCGACGGGAAGGCGTCGCCGGCCGCGGAGGCCGTCGCCTGGTTTCCAGGCCTGAAGGGCCGCCCTCCGAAAGACGCCCTCCGGATGGGCTCGAGGGACAAGCGCTTCGACCCGCGCGTCCTCGCCGTCCCGGCGGGGACGACGGTGAGCTTCCCGAACTTCGACCGGATCTACCACAACGTCTTCAGCCTCTCGGAGTCCGCCGCGTTCGACCTCGGGCTCTACCGCAACGGCGCGTCGCGCACGGCCCGCTTCGACAAGCCGGGCGTCGTCCGCGTCTACTGCAACATCCACCCGCAGATGGCGGCCTTCGTCGTCGTCCTCGACGGCAGCCTCTACGCCCAGGCGGGGAGGGACGGGCTCGCGCTCCTCGACGGCGTCCCGGCGGGCCGGCAGGCGCTCCGGGTCTGGGACGAGCGGGGAGGCGAGTGGAGCGGCACCGTCGTCGTGCCCCCCGGCGGGACGGTACCCGTCACCGTCGCCCTCGACGCTTCGAAGTGGAAGGACCTGCCGCACAAGAACAAGTACGGGAAGGACTACCCGCCGCCGGACGAAGATGAGAACCGCTACTGAACCCTCCTCGTCCGACTCGGCGCCGACCGTCGTCGCTCCCCGGACGGAGCCCTCGGGCCCGTCCGCCTCGCCTCTCGTCTCCCGCGCGGACGCCCCGGCGGGCCTCCCGCTCCGGACGCAGTACTTCCTCTCCGCGGCGCTCCTCGTCGTCGTGACGCTCGGCCTCGCCCTCGCCCTCGCGACGTGGCGCGCGAACCAGATCGCCGAGGAGAGCATCCGGACGGCGCTGAAGCGGATCCCGCGGGACGTCGCCGCCTACCGCGGCGGCCTCGAGACGCAGCTGAAGGCGACGCTCCGCTCCGTCGCCGCGGAGCCCGGCGTCAAGGGCGTCTTCGACTCCAGCCTCGAGACGATCGGCGAGCTCGCCCGGGACAAGGCCGCGGCCCTTTCGGCGCGGAGCGTCCTCTTCATCGACCCGGCGGGCGTCCTCCTCGCCCGCAGCGACAGGCCCGCCGTCGAGGAGGAGCGCCGTTCGTTCCGGGGCTTCTCGTGGGTCGCCGAGCCGATCGACGAGTGGAAGGACTCGGCGGCCCTCATCCGGGAGGGGAAGGCGCTCTCCGTCGTCGCGGCCGCCCCGGTCATCGCGGGAGACTCCGGGAAGGGCGAGGCGCGCCTCGTCGGCGTCGTCGCGGCCACGGTCGCCCTCGACGAGGCGCGCGCGAGGGAGCTCCGCGACCTGACGGGCGGGCAGGTCGCCTTCGTCGCGGACACGGCGAAGAAGGGCGCGCCGGCGAGGCTCGAGGCCGCCGCGGCGACCGACCTCGCGGGCGGAGAGCTCCTCGTCCCGGCGCTCGAAGCCGACGCGGCGTCGCTCGCGAAGCTCTTCGTCGAGAAGGAGGAGGTCGGCCCGCTCGACGTCGTCGTCGCGGGCGAGCCGCGCGTCGTGAAGGCGGTCCCGCTCCTCTCGGCCTCGGGCGAGGCGCTCGGCGCCGTCGTCGTCTCCCGCTCGCGCGAGGAGGAGACCGCGGCCTTCCGGAAGATCCGTCAGACGCTCCTCCTCGTCGGCCTCGGCGTCCTCCTCGTCTCCGTCCCCGTCAGCTTCGTCCTCGGGGGCCGGATCGCCCGGCCGCTCCAGCAGCTCGCCGCCGGGGCGATCGCGGTGCGCGACGGCGACCTCGACGTGAAGCTCCCCTCGGGCGGGAGCGGCGAGGTCGGGCTCCTCGCCCGGTCGTTCGAGGCGCTCGTCGGCGAGGTCCGGGAGAAGCGGCAGCTCGAGGAGCTCCTGGCCGAGCTGCGACGCAGGCCCGCCGACGCGACGCGCGGCCTGGCGCCGACCGCGGCGACGGCGACGGCCCCGGGCCCCGCGAGCGTCCGCGCCGCGTCCGCCGGGCCGCGCGTCGGCACGACGTTCGCGGGGCGGTACGACGTCCTCGACGTCCTCGGGCGCGGCGGGATGGGGGCCGTCTACCACGCCCTCGACCGCGAGCTCGACGAGGAGATCGCGCTGAAGGTCCTGACCCCCGAGGCCTTCGCCGAGGGGACGCAGGCCGTCCAGACGCTGCGCCAGGAGATCCGCCTCGCGCGGAAGATCACCCATCCGAACGTCGTGAGGACCCACGACCTCGGCGACGCCGAGGGGATCCGCTTCCTCACGATGGAGTACGTGCCGGGGACGACCCTTCGCGAGCTCCTCGACCGGCGGGGCGCCCTCGCGATCGCGCCGGGCCTCCAGATCGCCAAGCAGCTCTGCCGGGGGCTCGCGGCGGTGCACGAGGCGGGGATCATCCACCGCGACATCAAGCCGCAGAACATCATGGTGCTGCCGAACGGCGTCGTGAAGCTGATGGACTTCGGCATCGCGCGGACGGCCGAGGGGGCCGACGCCGTCTCCTCCGACGGCCAGACGGTCGGGACGCCCTACTACATGAGCCCCGAGCAGGCGATGGGACGGCCGATGGACGCGCGGAGCGACCTCTACACGGTCGGCGTCGTCCTCTTCGAGCTCTTCACCGGGCAGCGCCCCTTCCCCGGGAAGGAGGCGGCCGAGGTGATGCACAAGCACGTCTCCTCCGAGCCGCCGCGCCCCACGTCGCTCCGGCCCGACCTCCCCGAGTACCTCGAGAAGGTCGTCCTCGCCTGCCTCGCGAAGCGCCCCGAGCGCCGCCCGGCGGGCGCAGGGGACCTCTACGGCGCGCTGACGCGCGTCGTCGTCCCCGGGGCCTGACGGAAAAGGGGGTCAGCGCGCGGCCCGGCGGCCGCCCCTGCGGGCGGGGGCCGCGGGCTTTTC
>JBDIBE010000378.1:0-3551 GCA_039812785.1 Thermoanaerobaculia bacterium
CGCTCCCGCGCCGCCCCGGCGCCCACGCGGAAGGGGAGCTCCTCGCCGCGCTCCTCTCGGGGCGCTGGGCGCCGGGCGAGGCGCTCCCTCCGGAGCGCGAGCTCGCCGGGCTCCTCGGCGTGACGCGGCCGACGCTCCGCGAGGCGCTGCAGAAGCTCGGCCGGGACGGCTTCGTCACCGTCCGGCACGGCGTCCCGACACGGGTGAACGACGTCTGGACGGAGGGCGGGCTGAGCGTCCTCGCCGCCCTCGCGGCGCACGGGGAAATCCCGAAGGGGTTCGTCACGCACCTCCTCGAGGTGCGCGAGACGCTCGCCCCGGCGTGGGCCCGGGAGGCCGTGCGGCGCGCGCCCGCGCGGGTCGCCGCCCACCTCTCGGGCGGGGGCGGGCTCGGGGACGACCCCGCGGCCTGGACCGCCTTCGACGGGGGGCTCCTGAAGCTGCTCGCGGTCGCGTCCGGGAACCCGGTCCACGTCCTGATCCTGAACGGCTTCCGCGAGCTCTACGCGCGGATGGCCCCCGTCTATTTCGAGCGGCGCGCCGCGCGCGACGCCTCGCGGGCCTTCTACGCGGCGCTCCGCGAGGCGGCCCTCGCCGGAGACCCGGCCCGGGCCGAGGCCGTGACCCGCGACGTCATGGCCCGGAGCGTCGCGCTCTGGAAGCCGGTGGAGCGGCGCCTCGCGGCGGGGAGGGGGCGGTGAGGCGCTGGAACGGCTGGGGCGACGAGACGACGAGCAAGGCGCTCCCGCGGCGGGCCGCGGAAGCGCTCGCCGAGTGGGTCGGGGCCGGCACGCCCCCGCGCGACGCGACGCGAGCGGAGGCCCTCGCCGCCGTCCCGGCGTCGCGGCTCGCCGAAGGCGCGGGCCTCTCGACCGACCCTTGGGAACGCCTCCTCCACGCGCGCGGCCAGAGCCTCCCGGACTGGATCGCCCTGCGCTCGGGGCGGATCGGCGTCGTCCCCGACGCCGTGGCGTTCCCGGAGACGGGGGACGAGGTCGCCGGGCTCCTCGCCTGGGCGAAGCGGGAAGGCGCCCGCGTCGTTCCCTACGGCGGGGGGACGAGCGTCGCCGGGCACGTGAACCCGGTCGCGTCGGAGTCGCCGGTCGTCACCCTCGACCTCGGGCGGCTCAGCCGGCTCGAATCGCTCGACGCGACGAGCCGCCTCGCCACGTTCGGCGCGGGCGTCCGCGGCCCGGACCTCGAGGCCGTCCTCCGGGCGCACGGCCTCACGCTCGGCCACTACCCGCAGTCGTTCGAGCTCTCGACGCTCGGGGGGTGGATCGCGACGCGCTCGAGCGGCCAGCAGTCGCTCGGCTACGGGCGGATCGAGCGCCTCTTCGCGGGGGGGAGCGTCGAGACCCCCTCGGGCCGGCTCGACCTGCCGTGCTTCCCGGCCTCGGCCGCGGGGCCCGACCTGCGCGAGGTCGTCCTCGGGAGCGAGGGGAGGCTCGGCGTCGTCACGCAGGCGACGGTCCGCGTCTCGCCGCTCCCCGAGCGCGAGGAGGTGCACGGCGTCTTCCTCCCCGACCTCGCGACGGCGGTCGCCGCGGTGCGCGAGCTGATCGCGACACGCCTGCCGCTCTCGATGCTCCGCCTCTCGACGCCCGACGAGACGCGGACGACGCTCCTCCTCGCCGGGCACGAGCGGCTCGTCCGCGCGCTCGAGGCGTACCTCTCGTTCCGCGGCGCGAAGGAGGAGAAGTGCCTCCTCCTCCTCGGCGTGACGGGGAGCGAGAACCTCGTCCGCCAGACCCGGCGGCAGGCCCTCGGCATGCTCGCGATGCGCGGGGGCGTCGCGGCCGGGAAGGCCTTCGGCCGCGAGTGGCACCGGAACCGGTTCCGCGCGCCGTACCTCAGGAACTCCCTCTGGGAGGCGGGCTGGGCGGTCGACACGCTCGAGACGGCGGCGCCCTGGAGCCGCGTCCCGGCGCTCCTCGCCGGCGTCGAGAAGGCGCTCCGGGAGGGGCTCGCGGACGAAGGGGAGAAGGTCCACGCCTTCACGCACCTCTCGCACGTCTACCTCGACGGGTCGAGCCTCTACACGACCTACCTCTTCCGGATCGACCCGGACCCCGACGCGACGCTCACGCGCTGGAGCCGGCTGAAGTCCGCGGCCTCGAAGGCGATCGTCGCCGGCGGCGGGACGATCAGCCACCAGCACGGAGTCGGGGCCGACCACGCGCCGTGGCTCGGCGCGGAGAAGGGCGAGCTCGGCCTCCGCGCGATCCGAGGCCTCCTCCGGACGTTCGACCCCGACGGCCTCCTCAACCCCGGGAAGCTCGTGCCGTGACGCGCGCGGAAGAGTGGGCCCGCCTTCGGCCGTCCTGCGACCTCCTCGTCGTCGGAGGCGGCATCACAGGAGCCGGGATCGCCCTCGAGGCGGCGCGGACCGGGCTCGACGTCCTCCTCGTCGAGCAGGGGGACTTCGCCTCGGGGACGTCGAGCCGCTCGTCGAAGCTCGTGCACGGCGGGCTCCGATACCTCGCCGAGGGGAACCTGCGCCTGACGTGGGAGTCGGTGCGCGAGCGCGACCGGCTCCTCGCGGAGGCGCCGGGGCTCGTCGACCCGATCGGGTTCCTCTTCGCGTACCCGCGCGGGCGGCGCCTGGAGCGGTCGCTCCTCGGGGCCGGCCTCGCGCTCTACGACCTCCTCGGGAACGAGGGGCGACACGCGCGCCTCGACCGCGAGGAGTTCCTCCTGCGGGCGCCGCACGTCGGCGCCTCGGGGCTCGGGGGCGGCTTCGCCTACCTCGACGCCACGACCGACGACGCGCGCCTCGTCCTCCGCGTCCTCGCCGAGGCGGAGGCGGAGGGGGCGACGGCGCTCAACTACGTCCGCTGCGAGGGGCTTCTCCGCGAGGGGGGAGAGGCGAAGGAAGCGGTCCTGCGCGACGCGGTGTCGGGCCAGGAGCGGACGGTTCGCGCGTCGGCCGTCGTGAACGCGACGGGCGCCTGGGCCGACCGGCTCCGCGGAGAGGTCGGCGGCCGCCCGCGGATCCGGCCGCTCCGCGGCAGCCACCTCCTCTTCCCGGCGTGGCGCTTCCCGGCGGCGCAGTCGGTGACGTTCCGGCACCCTTCGGACGGCCGGCCCGTCTTCGCCTACCCGTGGGAAGGGCGGACGCTCCTCGGGACGACGGACCTCGACCACCGCGAGCCGCTCGACGGCGAGCCCGCGATCTCGCCCGCGGAGACGGCGTACCTCGTCGCGGCGGCCCGCGCCGCGTTCCCGTCGCTCGGGATCCAGGCGGGCGACGCGGTGTCGAGCTTCTCGGGCGTCCGGCCCGTCGTCGGGACCGGGAAGGAGGACCCGTCCCGCGAGAGCCGCGAGCACGTCCTCTGGGAGGAAGGCGGGCTCCTCACGGTGACGGGCGGGAAGCTGACGACGTTCCGCCTCGTCGCGATCTCCGCTCTCCGGGCCCTCGCGCGGCGGCTCCCGGCCCTCTCGCGCCTCGGGAAGGGGGCGCGCGTCTTCCGGCCCTGCGGCGCGCCGGGGCCGGAGCTCTCCGCGCTCGACGCCGCGGCGGCGCGGCGCCTCCTGGGCCGGCTCGGAAA
>JBDIBE010000379.1:0-3542 GCA_039812785.1 Thermoanaerobaculia bacterium
GGCGGGCCGAGGTCCGCGCACTCCGGGCGGAGCCGGTACTTCACCGTGACCCCCACCCCGGCGCTCACGCGGCGAGCTCGCCCGCGAGGTCGTCGACGGACGCGCCGACGAGGGACGGGCCGGTGACGCCGAAGCCGGAGGCCTCCGGCGCGCCGAAGATCGAGGAGATCGCGTCGTCGACGTCGGCGGAGGTCACGGCCTCGATCTCGGCGATCGTCTCGTCCGCGCCCCATGGGCGTCCGCGGAAGAACCAGGCCCTCGCGCCCCCCTCCCGACGGGCGGAGGTCGACTCGAGCGACATGGCGATCTCGGCGCGCATCTGGTCCTTGGCCCGGCGCAGCTCGGCGCGGGTGACGCCCGAGCGCCGCAGCTCGCGGAGGACGGAGCCGGTCGCCCGGACGAGCTTCGGGAGCTTCTTCGGCGCCGTCGCCGCCTCGATGAGGGCCATGCCGCCGTCGCGGTGGAGCGTCAGCCCCGCCCCGACCTGGTAGGCGAGGCCGTGCCGTTCGCGGACGCGGCGCCAGAGGCGCGAGGAGACGCCGCCGCCGAGGACGACGGAGAGGAGCCACGCCGCCGGGACCTGCCGGTCGGCGTAGGCCGGCGCGGGGGTCCCGACGAGCAGGTGCGTCTGGTTCAGGTCGGGCCGCGGGATGTGGAAGGCGCAGCGCGAGGCCCGCGGGGAGCGGGGCGCGGCGGCGGGCGCGAGCGCGGCCAGGGCCGAGCGCCTGCGCTTCTTCCGCTCCTTCTCGAGCGTCTTCAGGAACGCCTCGGGCTCGAAGGCGCCGACGGCGACGAGAAGCGTCTTCTCCGGACGGAAGACTTCGTGGAAGCGCCTCGCGAGGCGCGAGCGCGTGAGCGCGCCGACGGTCTCCTCCGTGCCGAGGATCGGCGCCCCGAGCGGGTGGTCCGGCCAGTAGGAGCGGACGAACGTCTCGTGGAGGCGGTCCTCCGGGACGTCGCTCGCCTCGGCCATCTCCTCGAGGATCACCTTCCGCTCCGTCTCGACGTCCTCCGCGGTGAAGGCAGGGGCCTCCGTCAGGTCGAGGAGGAGGGCGAGCGCGTCGTCGAGCCGCTCGGAGGGGGTCCGGGCGTGGACGGCCATCCACTCCTTCGTCGTGTAGGCGTCGCAGTCGCCTCCGAGGCGGTCCGTCGTCCGGGCGATCTCGGCGCCGCTCCGGCGCTTGGCGCGCCGGAAGAGGAGGTGCTCGAGGAAGTGGGTCGAGCCGAGGGCCTCCGGCTCCTCGTCCGCCGAGCCTCCCGCGACGTAGACGCCGAGAGCGACGCTGCGCACGTCGCGCATCGGGTCGAGCCAGACGGAGAGGCCGTCGGCGAGAGTCCTCGTTTCCACGGCGCGGATCTTACCGTCGCGGCCGGGGCCTCAAGGGCCGGCGCCGGGCGGGACCGGGTTGATGCCGCCGCCCACCCCGGGACCGGGCTTCCCGCCCGTGTGCCCGCCTCCTCCCGCGGCCGCTCCCGCCAGGCTCTGCTCCGTGAAGCGCCACTCGTTGTAGGCCTGGCGCCCCTCCCAGAGCCGGTACCCCTTCTCCGTCGACTTCGAGTAGACGCCCATCACCGGCCCGCGCGCGGCCCCGTCGGCCCCGGTGACGCCGCTCGAGGAGCCGAAGGGCCCCGGCGTCGGGGTCGGGCGCGGCGTCGGGGTCGGCGTCGGCCGGAACGGGCTGCCGCCGACCGGGGCCGAGCCGCCGGTCCCCGGCAGCTGCGTCCCCTCGAGCGAGACGATTCCCCACTCGCCGTCCTTCGTCATCGGGTCTTTCCAGAGCTTGCGGATGCTCCGGGGCTTGACCTTGAGGAGCTCCTGCAGGGAGGTCGGGTAGCGGCCGAAGCGGCGGCGGAAGACCCGGATCCCCTCGGCGTACTGGAGGCCGCGGAAGATCAGCTCGGCCTCCTTCTCCCGCTGGGCCTGGGCCGAGGCGAGGGGGAGGACGGAAGCGATCAGGATCGACGCGACCGTCATCCCGACGAGGAGGGCGACGAGCGTGTAGCCGCCCCGCCCGCGACGCTTTCCGTCCCCGTTCACCACGTGTTGTAGGGAGTTCCGTCGAGCCCGATCTTGTCCGAGCCCGACTTGACGTCGATGACCCCCGGCGGCTCCTCGCCCGGTGCGCCGGCCCCCGAGCCCGAGCCCGACTCGGCCGACTCGGGCTCCTCGTAGACGAGCTCCCACGTGTCCGCCGACTTCGTGAACGGGTCGATCGGGACCTTCCGTATGTACTTGTCCTGCACCAGGGTCTCGAGCGACTCGGGGTAGTGCCCCTTGTCCGCCTTGTACTGGTCGAGGCACGAGCGGAAGGTGAAGAGGTTCTCCCGGAGCGCGGCCTCCTTCGCCTTGATCGGCGTGTTGAGGAGCATCGGGATCGCGATCACCGCGAGCGTGCCGATGATCGCCATGACCACGAGCAGCTCGACGAGCGTGAAGCCACGGTTCGGGCGGCGCCGTCTCATCTCTACCAGTCCTTGTACTTCGTGCCGTCGAGGCCGGTTCTCTCGGAGAGCGAGTAGACGTCGTAGACGTTCTGGCGCCCCCAGCTCGTCGAGTCGGGATCGTCCTGGAGGCTGCGGAGGCCCCACTCGGCCTCGCCCGTCATCGGGTCGGTCGGGATCTTCCGGAGGAACTTCCGGACCTTCTTCACCTGGCCGACGAGCTCGACCCCCTTCACGAGGTCCTCGAGCTCCTTCGGGTACCCCTCCGTCCCGACCTCGACGGGGATCAGCCCCTGGTCGGAGAGGCGCTTGTAGTCGTCGATCGCGGTCCGCATGTTCCGCAGCGCCTCCTTGAGCTCCATCTCCTTCATCCGCGTCCAGTTGAACCGCGCCACGGGAACGATCATCGCCGTCAGCACGAGGATGATCGTGACGACGACGACGAGCTCGACGAGGGAGTAGCCGCGGCGCCGGGAACGGCTCATCGGGATCGCCTCAGGGGCCCACCTCGAGGGAGACCGGGTTCGCCTGCGGGCGCAGGGCCCCGGCCTTGCCGAGCCCCGCCCCCGCCGACACGCGGAAGAGGGTCTTCCCGGGCGCGAGCGCCCGGAGGGTGAACCGGGCGAGCGGCCCGCTCGGCAGGCCGACGACGCCCGTCGGGGTCCCGAGGCCCACCCGGACGCGCCCCGGCGCCCGGTCGGCGTCGAGGCGGGTGTTGAGGGCCCCCGAGCCGCTCCGCCAGGGGCCGGGCGAGATCGTGACGAGCTCGGCGACGGCGGGGTCCCACTCGAGCGTCACCTCGAGCGCCCCGGCGTCGGAGAGCTCCGGCGGCCCGGCCAGGGTCAGGACGGTGCTCTCGCCGGGCGAGAGCGTCGCGTTCTCCAGGTCGAGGCCGAGCGCGACGCTCCTCGGCGCGACGCTCTCCGTCACCCCCTCGGCGAGCGGGGCGGCGCTGCTCGACGCCGCCTCGGGCTCCGCCGTCCCGACGAGGTTCGGCGTCCCCGGGGAGGTGCCCGGGGACGGACTCGGCGTGGGCGCCGGCACCGACCTCTTGAACGGGTCGCTCGGGCCGGAGCCCTGGACCGGGAAGAGGCTCGGCG
>JBDIBE010000380.1:0-3532 GCA_039812785.1 Thermoanaerobaculia bacterium
CGACGCCCTCCGCGCCGCCTGCCCCGGCGCCCGCGTCGAGGGGGACGAGCTCGTCCTCCCCGGCCCCTCCGTCGCCCGCCCCGCGCTCCTCGAGGCCGTCCGTGCCACGGGCGCCGCCGTCCTCTCCCTCGTGTCCGACGAGGGGCGCCTCGACGCCCTCTACTCCGAGCTCGTGGGAGGCCCGCGATGAGATCGACCGTCTTCGCCTTCGCGCTCCTCGCGCTCCTCGCCCTCGCCGCGTGCGGCGGCGGCGACGGCCCCGCGCCGCTCGACACGAAGAACGAGGCGTGCGCCTGGTGCCGGATGGCCGTCTCCGACGCCCGCTTCGCCGCGCAGCTCACGTCGCCCGGCCGCGAGCCGCGGTTCTTCGACGACCTCGGCTGCCTCCGGGACTGGCGGAAGGCCTCCCGCGAGCCGGGCCCCTGGACGGCCTGGGCCGCGGACCACCGGACGAGGGAGTGGGCGAGGCTGGCGGACGCCGTCGTCGCGCGGAGCGCCACCGTCCAGACCCCGATGAGCTCGGGCCTCCTCTCCTGGGCGAGCGCCGCCTCGCGCGCGGCCGACCCGGACGCGCAGGGAGCGAAGGACGTCCCGGCCTCCGAGCTCCTCGGGCCGGCGGGAGGAGCGAAGTGAGCTCCTCGCCGTTCCTTCTCTGCGCGCGGCAGGAGCTCCTCCTCGCCGTCCGCTCGCGCTGGACCCAGGTCTTCGCCGCCGTCTTCGCCGGCCTTTCGCTCGCCGTCGCCGTCGCGGGTTACGCGCTCTCGGGCGGGCACGGCGTCCAGGACTTCGCCCGGACGTCGGCCTCGCTCGTCCAGCTCGTCCTCCTCCTCGTCCCGCTCTCCTCGCTCCTCATCGGCGTCCTCTCGCTCGCTCCCGAGCGCGGCGCGGCCGACCTCCTCTTCTCCCAGCCCGTCTCGCGGACGACGATCCTCCTCGGGCAGTCGGCCGGCCTCTGGGCCGCTCTCACCGCGGCGCAGGCGATCGGGTTCGGCGCCGCGGGAGCCGTCGTCTTCTCCCATCGCGGCGGCGAGGGCCTCGACGGCTTCGTCCTCCTCTTCGCCGGCTCCTCGGTCATCACGGCCGTCTTCCTCGGGATCGCCGCGCTCCTCGCGGCGGGCTCCGCGGGGCGGCGGCGGACGCGCGCCCTCGCGCTCGCCCTCGTCGTCTGGTTCGTCGCCGTCGTCCTCTTCGACGTCGCCGCGCTCGGCCTCGCCTCGCTCCTGCGCTCCGGCACGGCCTCGCGCGTCCTGATCGTCAGCGTCCTCGTGAACCCGGTCGGCGCGCTCCGGACCGGCGCCCTCCTCGCGCTCGAGGGGACGACCGCGTTCGGCACGGCCTCGCTCGCGTTCCTCAGGTTCACGAAGGGGCCGGCCGGCGCGGCGGCGCTCCTCTCGGCCTCGCTCCTCCTCTGGACCGTCGTCCCGTTCGCCCTCGCGGCGCGGAGGCTCTCGAAGGCCGACGTCTGAGGCGTCAGGCCGTCAGCGCCCGGAGGCGGGCGACGTCGGGGACGACGAAGCCCCCTTCCTCGGTCAGCACGACGCCGTCCTTCGCCCAGCGGCTCATCGTCCGGATCGCCGTCTCGACCGTCGTCCCCGCGAGATCGGCGATCTCCTGCCGCGTCAGCGCGAGCGGGAGGACTGCCTTCGCTCCGTCGACCCGGCCCGAGGAGGCCAGGAGCTCGAGGAGCGCCTGCGCGATCCGCGCCTCGACGGAGCCGGTCATCTCCGAGACGCGCTGCCCGAGCTGGACCTGCCGGCTCATCATGTGCTGGAGGATCTGCCGGAGGATCTCGGGGTGCCGGTCGGTGAGGGAGAAGAACTCGCGCTCCGGGACGTGGACGATCGTCGACGGCTCGATCGCGACGGCCGACCCGGGATACGGGCGCCCCTCCCACGCCGCCACGAGGCCGATCGGGTTGCCCGCCCCGACGATCCGGAGGATGACGCTCCGGTTCGGCGCGGCCTTGACGATCTTCACCGAACCGAGCGCGACGAACGACATCTCCGTCGCGCGCGTCCCCTCGGCGAAGACCGTGTCCCCCCGCTCGCACACCTGCACGCGCGAGGCCTGGGCCAGGGCCTTCGCCTCCGCCGGCGTGAGCCCGCGGAAGAGGCCGATCCGTTCGAGGAGCGCGGTCGACACGATCGGGAGCCGAGGATAGCAGCGGCGCCGGGGCGCGGGGCGGGCCGGCGCGGTTAACATCCCCGCTCCTTGAAGGACCTTCCCCGCTTCCTCTCCTATTTCTCGCGCCGCAGGAGGACCTACGCCGCCGGCTTCGGGACGATGGCCCTCTCGGCCGCGCTCTTCCTCGCGATGCCGCGGATCGTCCGGCGCGTCCTCGAGTCGCTCGAGTCGGACCCGACGCCGCGGCGCGTCGCCGTCGCCTGCGGCGTGATCCTCGCGCTCGGCGCCTCGGCCGCGCTCCTCTTCTTCTTCACCCGCCGGATCCTCATCGGCGCCTCGCGCGACATCGAGTTCGAGATGCGCGAGGACCTCTTCGCGCACCTCCTCCGCCTCCCGCCGCGGTGGCACCGGAGGAGCCGCGTCGGCGACGTGATGAGCCGCGCCGTGAACGACCTCGCGGCCGTCCGGATGATGCTCGGCCCGGGGATCATGCAGGCGGCGAACACCGCCGTCGTCGGCTCCATCGCGATCGTCCTCATGGCGCTCTCCTCGCCTTCGCTCACGCTCGTCGCGCTCGCCGTCCTCCCCTTCGTCGCCGCCGCCACGCAGTTCATGGGCAAGGTGACGCACCGCCGTTTCACGGCGATCCAGGAGTTCTTCAGCGAGATCTCGGCGAGCGCGCAGGAGAACTTCAGCGGGGCGCGCCTCGTCCGGGCCTTCGCCCGCGAGGCGACGGAGGAGGCGCGGTTCGACGCGAAGAACCGCGAGTTCCGGCGACGGAACCTCCGCCTCGCCCGGCTGAACGCCCTCTACTTCCCTCTCCTTCAGGCGCAGGTCGGCGCCGGCTTCGCCGCCATCCTCTGGGTCGGCGGCCGGCGGATCCTCGCCGGCGAGCTGACGGTCCCGCGCTTCGTCGAGTTCAACCTCTACCTCCTCGAGCTCGTCTGGCCCGCGATCGCCCTCGGGTGGGTCGTGAACCTCTGGCAGCGCGGCTCGGCCTCGTGGAACCGGATGGTCGAGCTCTGGGCCGCCGAGCCGCTCCCCGAAGAGTGCGCCGGGGGGCCGCTCCCCGGGGGGCCGCTCGAGGTCCGCGGCCTGACGTTCGGCTACGACGGCGGGCCGCCCGTCCTCAGGGACGTCTCCCTCGCCGTCGAGCCGGGCCTCACGGTCGCCTTCGTCGGGCGGACCGGCTCGGGGAAGTCGACGCTGCTCCAGCTCCTTCTCCGCCTCGAGGAGCCGCCGTTCGGCACGGTCCTCCTCGGCGGGCGCGACGTCCGCGAGATCCCCCTGCCGCTCCTCCGGCGGGCGCTCGCCGCCGTCCCCCAGGAGACCTTCCTCTTCTCCGACACCCTCGCCGCGAACATCGCGGTCGGCCGGCCCGGCGCGACGGCGGCGGAGATCGAGCGCG
>JBDIBE010000381.1:0-3520 GCA_039812785.1 Thermoanaerobaculia bacterium
ACGGCCAGGTCCACCTGGCGGCTCGAAGCGCGGGCGGCGGCCTCTCGGGCCGCCTCCGCGCCGCAGGGCCCGTGCGCGCGGCCCTCTTCTCGTGGCGCGCCGCGGCCCGGGCGACGCTCGAGGTCCTCAGAGGGGCCGCGGGAGCGCCGGCGTGAGAGGCCTCGCCGTGCGGCTGCGCGGCCTCGTTCGCGGCCGTCGCTTCCTCTTCCGCTCCCCCGAGGCGGTCTTCACCTCCATCTGGACGAGCGGCTGGTGGACGCGGGCGATCCCGGGCGGATCGCGCTCGGGGCCGGGCTCCTCGTCCGAGGCAGCACGCAACGTCGCGCACGCCCTTCCGCCGCTCCTCGCCCGCCTCGGGGCACGCTCGCTCCTCGACGCGCCGTGCGGCGACTTCGGCTGGATGAGCGGCGTCGACCGCTCGAGCTTCGACTACGTCGGCGCCGACATCGTCGCGCCGCTCATCGACGAGCTGTCGTCCCGGCACTCCGACGCGAGGACCCGCTTCGTCGTCCTCGACCTCGCCCGCGGGCCGCTCCCGCGAGCCGACGCCGTCCTCTGCCGCGACCTCCTCGTCCACCTCTCGTTCCGGCTCGGCCTCGCCGCGCTCGCGCGGGTCCGCGAGAGCGGGGCGACGTGGCTCCTCGCGACGACGTTCCCCGGCCTCGAACGGAACGAGGACTGCGTCACCGGGCTCTGGCGGCCTCTCGACCTCGAGAAGCCGCCGTTCTCGCTGCCGCCCCCCGTCGAAACGATCCACGAGCAGCGCGACCCCGCGGGACTCCTCCCCGACAAGCACCTCGGCGTCTGGCGCGTCGCGGAGCTGTCTCCGCTCCGCGGGAGGGCCGGGTGAGCCTCCTCGCGAAGGTTCGCGTCCGCGCGAAGGCGGCGGCGTTCGACGCGCTCTGCGCCGCCGGCCTCGACGGCCCCTTCCTGAGGGACCGGCCCGGGGAGCGGATCCTCGTCTGGCACGGCCTCGACCTCCGCGGCGGCTCCGGCTTCAACGCGCGCTTCGTCTCGGCCGCCGCCTTCGAGGAGCACGTCGTCGAGATGAAGAGGCGGTTCCACGTGGTCCCCCTCGCGGCGCTCTTCGGGGGCGAGAGTCACGGGACGAAGCTCACCGTGGCGCTCACGTTCGACGACGGCTACGAGAGCTTCGCGACGCTCGCGCTGCCGATCCTCGAGCGGCACGGCGTCCCCGCCACGGTCTTCGTGACGACGATCCGGGCCGCGGGCGAGGAGGCGCTCTGGCCCGACCTCCTCGACGTGAGCGCCCACCTCTCCGCCGCCCCCGTCACCGTGGCCGGCGAACGGTTCGTGAAGGACCGCCGCCGCGAGTGGCGCTCGGAGCACGACGGGACGCCGCTGAAGACGCGCGCGCGCCGCGCCGGCGGGGCGTTCGTCGGCGAGCTCGTGACGGCGCTCCGGCGCGTCGCCGACGTCGCCTCCCGCGAGGACCTCGCACTCTACTGGCGGACGCTCTCGGAAGGGCAGCTCCGCGCCGTGGCGGCCTCGCCGCTCGTGACGGTCGGCTCGCACGGGCGGAGGCACCTCTCGCTCGGCCACCTCGCGCGCGAGGAGGCCCGGGAGGAGATGGCGGCGTCGAAGGCGTGGCTCGAGGAGGTCACGGGACGGACGGTCGACGCCCTCGCCTTCCCCGACGGCTCCTTCCGCGAGGAGACGCTCGACGACGCCGAGGCGCTCGGCTACATGATGCTCCTCGCGGGCGAGCCCGACCCGTTCCCCGCGCGCCCGACGCTCCGCGGGAGACTCACGGTGAACCCGTTCGCCTCGCCCTCGAACCGGCTCCGCGGGATCTACGCCGGCCGGTGGGACTGAGCCGGGTCAGAACGAGTCGATGTCGCCGCCCGTCAGGCGGAGCGTCGACACGTCGACGTCCGAGGTGTAGTCCCCGTAGAACGTCGTCCAGGAGCGGAAGCCCTCGAAGCGCTTCGCGAAGAGCGCCTCGAGCGGCGTCCCCGGGCTCGAGTGGAACCAGATCGTGTCGATCCCGAGCCAGAAGCAGCGCCTCCGGAGGGCTCGGAGCATCGCGAGGAGCTCCTCCTCCGTCGCGGGGCCGACCTCGCCGAGCGTGAGGCCGGCGTCGAGCTTGAACCACGCCGCGACGCCCCCGAGCCGGACGCGCCGGTTGAAGCTGAAGCGGCGATAGCCGTAGAACGCCTCGTCGCGCTCGACCCCGCCGTGCCCCTCGGCGATGCAGGAGCTCGGGACGGGCTCGTCGATCCGGTCGGGCGCGAAGGCCCGGTCGACGAGGGCGAGGTACGCGCGCCAGGGGAAGCGGAGGCGGCGGCAGGCGCGCGCGACGGGGAGCGTGCGGACGCGAATTCGGTAGCCCGAGAGGACGCCCAGCTGCTTCCACCCGAGCTTCTTCGGCGCCGCGACGACGGTGATGTCGTTCGCGAACCCGAAGATGAAGGCGAAGCCCGACTCCTTCAGCAGCTCGTCGACCTTCTTCCCGAGGAGCGTGAAGACGCCCTTCCCCTGCAGCTCGGCCGCCGTCACCGTGTCGCACGACTGCGCGCCGAGGACGAGGCGGCCGCCGAACCGGAAGCGGCACGGGATCCCCGTGTGGTGCGCGACGGCGCGCCCGTTCGCGTCGAGGACGAAGTACCCGAAGAAGAGCCCGTCCTTCGTCCAGGGCGTCGTGTACTTCCTGAGGAAGTCGTCCTCGGTCACCTCCGTCCCGAAGACCTCGCGGAAGAGCGGGACGAGGAGGTGGATGTTCCGGGCGGTCGTCCGCTCGAAGCGGCAGCCCTCGGGAAGGCCTCGGGCCGGGGAGGCGCCGCTCCCGGCCGCCGGTTCGTTCGCCATGCTCACCGCGGGAGTGTAGCCGCCGCGGCCGGACCCTAGAATCGCGCTCCGTGCCCGTGACCGACCTTCCCGCCCGGCCCGCGCCGCTCCTGCCGCGGGGCGCGTTCCTCGCGGCGGCGCTCCTTCTCGCGCTCCTGCCGCTCCGGCACTTCGGCGGCGAGATCGACGGGCCGCACGCCTGGCGGCAGATGGACACCGCGCGGACGATCCGGGGCTTCGCCGAGCGCGGCGTCGACCTCCTTCGCCCCGAGGTCTCCTGGATGGGGACGTGGCGGGTCGTCGTCCTCGAGTGCCCGCTCCCGCAGGCGGCGGCGGCCCTCGCGCAGCGCGCGCTCGGCACGGAGTCGCTCCGCGTGGCGCGCGCGGTCTTCTACGCCTCGTTCCTCCTCGCCGCCGCGGCCGCGCACGCCGCCTTCCGCCGCGCCACGGACGAGGAGACCGCGCGCTTCTCGACGCTCCTCCTCCTCGCCTCGCCCCTCGCACAGCACTACGCGCGCGCGCTCGTCGTCGACCTCTTCGCGATCGGCCTCGGCCTCGCCGCCTTCGCGCTCGCGGCCGACGCCCTCGCCGGCGGCCGCGCCGGCGGCCTCGGCCTCGCCGCCCTCGCCGCCACCCCGGCCGCGCTCGTGAAGGCGCCCGTCCTCCTGCCGCTCCTCCCGCCGCTCCTCGTCCTCGCCGCCGCGCCGCGGCC